>JAAYLM010000110.1 GCA_012521915.1 Oscillospiraceae bacterium
GGATTGAAGCCCAGCACAGCAATGACTGCACCGGCGGCAATGAGGGCGATCACAACGGCGAGAAGGCGTTGCAGCCACAGACGCGCGCGCAGCTCATCCGATCTTCTAACGGTTCTAAGCATCGGCATCATCCTTTTCTTTATGCCCCATCATGAGAAGTCCGATTTGCTCCTTAGAGGTAGTTGCCGGGTCCACAATGGCCATGAGTTTACCTGCATGTAGAACAGCAATGCGGTCACACAAACCCAGTAACACATCAAGGTCCTCTCCGATCATCATGACTGCAACTCCCTTTTCTTTTTGTTCATTGAGTCGGTCATAGACAAAAGACGATGCGCCAATATCAAGACCACGTACCGGGTAGGCAGTGATAAGCAACTGCGGAGCAAGTTCAATTTCACGGCCCAGCAACACTTTTTGAATATTCCCGCCTGAAAGCTGGCGAACAGCCTGGCGGATTCCTGATGTGCTGACTGCATACTGTTCAACAACATTTTCAGCCGTTTTTTGTCCTGCCTTCGAATCGATAAACATTCCTCGCGTTTGGCAATAAGACTTGAGGATGACGTTATCTACGATACTCATTCCAGCCACCAGGCCCATCCCTAACCTGTCCTCAGGAACATAGCCAACGGTAATGCCTGCGGCCTGAATCTCACGCGGTGAACGTCCGGTAATGTCCACTCCGTTAATCAGAACCGTGCCTCTGCATGGTGTGCACATTCCGCTGAGTGCTTCACACAGCTCTTTTTGACCGCTTCCCGCTATGCCTGCAACGCCCAGTATTTCATGCGAATAGATAGAAAAACTTACATCACTCAGTGATTGGGTTTTATGAGGACCGGTAACCGTAAGATCTTCCACCCGCACGACAGGTTGGCGTCTGCCTTGTGAGACAGGATGGCAGCATAACTCCAGATTGACTGCTTTTCCCACCATTAATTCTGTAAGCTCATACGGATTGGTTAGGGATGTATTTAAAGTTGCGAAGCTTCTCCCTTTGCGAAGCACACTTACACGATCGCTGATCTCCATCACTTCATTCAATTTATGTGTGATAAACACGATTGAACACCCCTCCGAACGCATATTTCTCATAACAGAAAATAACTGTCGGGTTTCCTGAGGAGTGAGAACTGCAGTAGGTTCGTCCAGAATCAACAATCGCGCGCCGCGATAAAGTGTTTTTAAAATTTCCACCGATTGCTTCTGGCTGACTGACATGCGGTAAATCATTTCATCAGGATCTATTTCGAAACCATATTCCCGGCTGAGCGCACTGACCTCTTTTGATAGTTTTTTACCTTTTAAGAACAGTGGTCCTTTTGTTCCGCCCACAATATTTTCTTTGGCGGTAAGAACATCAATCAGTTTGAAGTGCTGATGTACCATCCCGATACCCAGCTGTTGCGCATCTTTTGGAGATAAGATACGCACGGGAAGGCCTCCGATGAAAATCTCCCCCTCATCGGGGGCATAAATCCCCGATAAAATATTCATAAGCGTGCTTTTACCGGATCCGTTTTCGCCCAGTATCGCGTGAATCTCCCCTTCAAGCACCGAAAGATTCACATTATCATTCGCCTTTACCGCGCCGAACGATTTATGGATCCCTATCATCTCCATAAACGCTTGTTGCTGCATCGATGCACACTCCTTATAATCCACTTGATTATCTGCTTGCCAATACTTCTATAC
>JAAYLM010000111.1 GCA_012521915.1 Oscillospiraceae bacterium
AGGGCCAGAAGAACTATGACTTCACACCGGCTTTCCAGTATGTTGCACCGATTATACAGGCGGCTGATCTGTCGATCTGCAATTTTGAAGGAACACTGGCCGGCCCGCCTTTCACCGGCTTTCCGCTTTTTTCGGCACCGGATGCGATTGCCGACGCCTTGTACACCGCCGGATTTCGTGCTGCCTGGACCGCAAACAATCATATTCTGGACAAAGGGCTGGACGGTCTGCTTCGCACGACCCGTATCCTGCAAGATAAAAACCTGCAGGTGATCGGTACACGACTTGATCAAACACAGCAGTCGGATGCTGTCGTCAACGTTCAAGGGTATCAGATCGGGCTGATAGCCTATACATTTGAAACGATCGGGACAGAAACGCAGCCGGCTCTTAATAGTGTGCCCATCCCGGAAGACGCGATACCTCTGCTGGATTCCTTCAATCCGTATCGATCGGAAATCTATGAACAGAATCTCAAAAATATCGCTGAGCGAGCGGTGGTATTAAGACAGAAGGGTGCGGAAATGATTTGCCTTTCTCTGCACTGGGGCGATGAATATAGAACGAAAGAATCAGATTATCAACGAAAAATGGCGCAGCGTCTAGCCGATGAGGGCATCGAACTGATCATCGGGCATCATCCGCACGTGCTGCAGCCGATTGATGTCTTAACAGCAGAAAATTTAGAAAGTCGGACATTGGTCTTTTATTCGATCGGGAACTTCCTTCATAACATGACGTTCTCCACACATGGCACTAATGGATATGCTCAGGACGCCATGATTGCCCGAGTCACCATCCAGCGGACGGATGGTCGTGTCCAGGCAACCGGGGCTGAAATCATTCCGACGTATGTAACACGAAAACAGACGAGCCAGGGGCTTCGACACTATATTGTGCCCGTCCTTTCTGCACTTGATGATCCTGCGTCTTATCAATCACAGGCGTCTGATATAAAGGCGTCCTGGCAGCGGATTCAAACCGTGCTGCAATCGTCTGTCCGAGAAGACCAGATACCGGTTTCTTTTTCACCATGATAATAACAACGATCGCAGCCGGTCCAAACCGCGACCTGCGTAAAAGCTGAAGGGCTGGTCAAAATGCGCTGAACGATGCAATTTGAACATGTCTGAACAAACCACGGACAGCCGCTTTTTGTTGGTGCGGTCGGCTGGTTGACATCGATGCCGTATGGCTTGTATAATCTTAACGCTATTGTTTTGATATACTAGGAGGTAAATATAGATGAAGATGACATTTCAGCCTAAGAAGAGGCATAGAAAAAAAGAACATGGTTTCCGGAAAAGAATGCAGACAAAATCCGGACAGAATGTTATCAAACGCCGCAGGCTGAGGGGCAGAAAGCAGCTGAGTGCCTGAAGACCGCAGGTCCTGTGGTCTTTTTTTCACGATTGTGGTTGATACCGTTGCCTGTCAGGAAGGATCCTGAATCGAATGAAACAAACGCAGCCACTGCGCATGAATTATGAGTTTTCGCGCGTTTATCGCCAGGGTCGGTTCATCAGTGACCGCCATGTTGTGTTGCATTACCTGAGGCGGGGCGGTCAGAAAAATCGTCTGGGTATTACTGCAAGTCGAAAAGTGAACAGCAGCGTGCAGCGCAACCGACTCAAGCGATTACTGCGGGAGAGCTATCGCCAGCTCGAAGATCAGACAGTGCCTGGCTACGATATCATTCTGGTTGCCAGACAAACAGCAGATGAACCCAACCTTCATACCATTTTGCCGGAGGTTCAACGTCTGGTCCGACGAGCCGGTCTGTCATCAAAGCGAAAGCAAGAGCCAACGGATGCATCTGATGGCTGCGGGTTGTCGCGATGAAACGTATTATGGTCAGAATGATCCGCGGATACCAGCGCTACGTGTCACCACGACTCGGGGCGCAGTGCAAATATTTGCCGACTTGCTCGCAGTATGCGATTGAAGCCATTGAACGATATGGATCCCTCAAAGGCGGTTTAATGGCTGTCTGGCGGATTCTCCGATGCAACCCGTTCAGCCGGGGTGGCTATGATCCGGTCCCTTAAAGCGAATATCGTCGGCTGACTGCGTTTTTAACAGGAAGGAACGCCGTATTTAGCGGCAAGGATAAAGGAGTATAGAGTCTATGGATCTTATTTCCACGCCAGTTATCGCTATGGGGCTGCTGGATCCCCTCTACACAGCGTTTGGCTGGGTTATGCGCGTGCTGTATGACTTTACCGGCAATTTTGGCCTGGTGATTATTCTCTTCACCATTGTTGTCCGCGGCCTGATGATCCCGCTGGGTATTAAACAGCAGAAAAGCACCTTAAAGCAGCAGGCTCTGCAGGGCGAAATTGCAAACATACAGCGGATGTATCCCAACGACAAAGCCAAACAAAGCGAATTGCAAATGGCTCTGTACAAGAAGCATGGTGCGTCGCCCCTGTCCGGCTGTCTGCCATCAATTTTGCAGCTTATTATCATCTGGCC
>JAAYLM010000112.1 GCA_012521915.1 Oscillospiraceae bacterium
CTCATACACTCCTCCATACTGATTGTAGTTGTTTTCAAGCAAAGGCCATCTCTTTGATCATACCGCGAAACAGCTGGAAAATCTATGGATGATTGGATTTTTCACCTGCATATTCTGACAAACATGGCAAAGCGTATCCGATTGCCCCCGGTGATAAAGCGCCAAACAGCACGATTTGCCGCTACAGATGACTCATGGTGTCAAACGTTGTTTACGACAGGTATAAGCTTCACGGATAAATGCCGCAAAAAGTGGATGCGGCCGGTTAGGCCGGGACTTGAACTCCGGATGGAACTGGCAGCCGACAAACCAGGGATGGTCAGGCAGTTCCATCATTTCCACAATCCGGTTGTCAGGAGATGTCCCGCTCAGCATCATACCGCCAGCCACCAGAAGGTCACGAAAATCATTATTTACCTCAAATCGGTGGCGATGACGTTCATGGATCAGGGACTCTTTGTAGGCAGCATAGGCACGGGACTGCTCATTCAGCACACAAGGATACTGGCCGAGGCGCATTGTCCCCCCCAGCTGGTCAACATTGATTTGTTCGGGCATCAGGTCAATCACTGGATTCGTCGTGCGCGGATCAAATTCGGCGCTGTTCGCATCTGTCAAGCCGAGCACGTGGCGGGCATACTCAATGATTGCCACTTGCATGCCCAGGCATATGCCAAAATAGGGGATCTTGTTTTCCCGGGCATATCGGGCCGCGACGATTTTCCCTTCTATGCCGCGCACACCAAACCCCCCCGGTACAAGAATGCCATCAGCCTGTTCCAGCAGCCTTCCGGCTGTCTTCTCGGTCAATTCATCTGAATCCACCCAGATGATCTCAACTTTGCCGCGAATGCCGGCTGCACCGTGGGTCATGGCTTCGACGACGCTTAGATATGAATCACGCAATGCCGCGTATTTACCCACCAGCGCGACACGAACGGTATGTTCCGGATTGAGCAGTGCCTCAACCATTCTCTTCCAGGCACTCAAATCCGGTTCAGTGGCTTCTAGTGCAAGCCGCTGGCAAACAATATCCGCAAGGCCTTCTTTTTCCAGCGCAAGTGGCACCTCGTACAACAAAGGCATATCCAGGTTCTCGATTACACAGTCACGGGGGATATTGCAAAAAAGCGCGATTTTGCTTTTCAGTTCCTTACTGATCGGAATATCAGAGCGGCAGACAATAACGTCCGGCTGTATGCCCAGGCTGAGCAGATCTTTAACACTGTGCTGGGTTGGCTTGGTTTTCTGTTCCCGGGAAACACTCAAGTAGGGAACCAGTGTGACATGGATGAACAGGCAGTTCTGCCGGCCGACATCCGCGGCAAACTGGCGGGTCGCCTCGATAATCGGCAAGCCTTCTATATCGCCAATCGTGCCGCCAATTTCGATGATCGTCACATCATAACCAGCCTTCCCTTTGCGTATTCTATCTTTGATCTCGTTGGTGATATGCGGGATAACCTGTACGGTTCCGCCCTGATAATCACCTTTGCGTTCTTTCTGAATAACCGTCCAGTAGATTCGGCCGGATGTCACATTGCTGTTCTGCGTTAAGCTTTCATCAATAAACCGCTCATAGTGGCCCAGGTCCAGATCTGTCTCCGCGCCATCGTCGGTTACAAAGACTTCGCCGTGCTGCATTGGGTTCATGGTGCCGGGATCAACATTTAGATACGGGTCGAATTTTTGCATGGTCACCCGAATGCCCCTGGCTTTAAGCAACCGTCCCAGGGATGCGGCTGTAATGCCTTTGCCCAGGCCTGAGACAACGCCACCTGTTACAAAAATATATTTCATCTGCTGCTCCTCCTGCTTTTTGACTGACAACGCGGCTATCTGGTCCCTGTTCATTCCCATTCTATGGTTGACGGCGGTTTGCTGGTGATATCGTAGACAACACGGTTGACATGGCGCACTTCATTTACAATGCGTGAGGAAACACGAGCCAGAACATCATGTGGTATGCGCGCCCAGTCAGCAGTCATGTAATCGC
>JAAYLM010000113.1 GCA_012521915.1 Oscillospiraceae bacterium
ATTTGAAGGACAGCGGGAATTATGCTATGCTTTCCTTGCACCGCCTTCGGGCGTTGTAGGTGGCAGCGGCGACGAACTTTATCGAGGGACGCGCCGCTGCCAGTCCTGTTACATACAAAATGGGCGGCTGGTCGCCCGCCCACTGTAGCTACATATTCATCACCCCTTTGCAGCGCGAAACCGCCAACATCTGCAAATGGGCCGGTTGCCGCTGTTTTAGTGGTGGTCTATCACAACCACCCTTTACAGCATACGTTCCATAATGAAGTCATCCATAACAAAACCCCCGCCAATATCCGTTACGACCATATCACGGATGGAAAACATCATTTTTTTATATGCCTCAATTGATTTGCTGTTGCCTTTATTGACTGTCAACCATATTTTCAAGTATTTGTTTTTCTGGCAGACAGCGATTAATTCTTTCATCATCATCCGGGCAAGTCCGAGACCGCGATGAGATTTCAGCACATATAATTTGCTGAGGAAACAGTTTCCTGCAGGTTTTTCCTGCCAGGCCATATAGGCGACTGGCTTGTTGTTCGTGCTAAGCCAGAGATAGTGCATGCCGTTTTCAGAGATATCGAGATAAATCTGTTCACTGCTTTGGAAACGTTCCAGCATATAGACCACTTGATCAGCACCGATCAGAGGAACATAATGTTCAGTCCATACTTCATTGGCAAGCCCGGCTATGATCCGGGCATCTTCCCGGCTAGTTGCATGATGCCATTCAACGCTTGTTTTTTCATAACACGTTTTCATTATCAAATATTCCCCAATACAACTGTATGCAGATGTTTTCTGGCTACATCCGCGAGTATTTTCATACGTTCAACGGTGATAGGCGGTGGTCTGGGCATGAGATAGTCCGGATGATGGCGGGTAAGTTGCAGGACAATCATTGGGTCCTGCGAGGCAACCCATTCTGCCAGACTAGCCAGATCACGTTCATGATCATTCAGCCCCGGTATAAGCAGCAAGGTCAATTCAACATGGCTGCAACGTGCAGCGCTTCTGATCGTTTCCAGAACAGGATCTCTGGCACCGCCACAAAAATGTTTGTAAAAGGAGTCCTGCCAGCTTTTTAGATCGATGTTCATGGCATCAATATAGGGCAGGAGCGTCTGAAAAGGTTCAGAATTGATCGACCCGTTGGTCACCAGCACATTTTTTAGATGAGCGGCATGTGCCAGACGGGCGCAGTCCAAGACATATTCATAGTTGATCAACGGTTCATTATAGGTATAGGCCACACCAATATTGCCATGTTGCTTTTCTTCCTCAGCTAAAGCGATCAGTTCTTCAGGATCGATCCGCTGCCAAGCAGCTTCCTGTTGTGAGATCTGCCAGTTCTGGCAGTATCCGCAGCGGAAATTACAACCGTATGAGCCGACAGAAAAGATTTTGCTGCCACGCAAAAAATCATGTAGCGGTTTTTTCTCAATGGGATCCAAAGCCAGCGAAGTCACTTTTGCATAGGCATCAGCAAACAACTTGCCGCCCCTATTGACACGCACCCGGCATATGCCGGCGTGTCCAGGGGCAATCCTACAAAGATGCGGGCAAAGCAGACATTGTACGGACATCGGCTGCCCGTCAAGTGGCTGCCAGTAAGCAGCCAGCTTTTCCTGACGCTCTGCCTCTTCGCCCAGGTTCTCATGGCATTTTGATTGTCCTGCACAGTTATGCCGCATCATGCTTCATGCTCCTCACAGATAGCGAACCACAGTAAACTTTTCCAGCGAACACGGTTCATCTGGCCCGATGCCTGCCTTCCTTTTTGCGATAGAAAGCTGTTCATCAACTCGGTCAATTCCCTCAAGATCCGGAAGCAGGAGCCCGGTTCGCGGCCCACTGCGAACGATGACCCCATATTTTTTCGGATCAAGCTCCTCTGGGGATGCTACGGGTACAGGCGTCTGCAACACATCAACACTGATCATCAGGTCTGGAAGCTCATCGGCGTCTACTGGTGGAAAACGCGGGTCGCGTGTGGCGGCACTGATGGCATTCCGTATGATCTCCTCTGTTACACTGTCAGTTGTCGCTTCAGTGGTACCGATACAGCCGCGCAGTTCACCTTGCTTTTTCAAGGATACAAAGACACCTGCTTTTTGTTTCAGCCAGGTTTCTTGCGCCATCAGTCTCTGAAAGTGTGCGCTGTCAGTCACCTGGCGATGCCTGATGTAGCGTTCAATCGTTTCATGTGCTATCCGCACCGGAGCAGACGCTGTGGCCTGCTGGTGTTTGATCGAACGACGCAGCTGTATCTGCGCAGCTTGCAGCGGGTCTATGGCTGGTTTTGCCAGCAGCGGATCCGGCAGCACGCTGGAGACACAGTAGCCTATGCCATAAGGTGCTTCATAACTAAGCACATCACTGCGTACGGCTACATCATTGAAGGCGCCGCATAGCATGACGATAGAACGATATCCGCATTCAGCCGCATTTTTTCTCATCACCGGATCCATTGCCAGTATGGCGACACGATCACTGTTGTTCAGTGCCTGAACAAGCCTTTTATCATACTGAGCACCCTCCGGACAACTGCCATATGGGCTGTTGTCATTGACTTTGTGCGATTGATCACCACTAGCGATGATGACAATGCGCCGGCCAAGTTCAGCAGCTGATCGGCGCAGCATAGCACCAAGCGCGTAAAGATCCTCCATTGGCATAGCAGGGCTGGATAAGACAAGCACAGGACAAGCCCAGACGCGCTGCAGAAAGTACAAGGGAACGAAAGCACCATGATCAAGGTGTTTGTCCAGGTCAAAACGCCTCATCGCTGAGGCAGCAAGGCTGCCGGCACTGATATCCAAACCAGTGCATTTTTCGATAAACCGGTCCCTCAGAAGAACATCCAGTTCAAGTGTCAAACTGATTTCCGGGACACCGAAGGCAGAAAGGCTTCCTTCCACAGGGTTGTCATCATAGATAAAAAGATAATCGCTGAACAGCGGGGCATGGGGTGAGATCAGAACCAGGGTGTCCGGCCGCAGCTCGGCCACTTCTCGTGCCAGCTGCTTCATTGCGGCAACCGTTTGCTCTGCCTTCATCCGGCCATGCTCCACACCTGGAACAATAACCGGTGGATGAGGCATGATACAGCCGGCCAGCAACACATCCTGTGACGTCATCTACATCATCTCCTGTATGAAAAGGCTGCCCTGTTGGGCAGATCACCTGGATCATCAATCGACGGTATCACCATTTTTTCTTCCTCTGGCCAGCGCGAACGCAGCGGACCGGGCTGCCCGCCGATGATAGTCGACTGTCCAGCGGTTCGCACCGAGATAATCAAAAATTGCCAGGCCTGTATGACGGCAAAAACGGTCTAGCTGCTCAAAACAGGTCAACTGGCCATTTCCACTGCCTCCAGGCGTCGCGACCAGCAAAGCCTGACGACCAGCCAACAAGCCATGTGCACCATGCGCGCACCGTCTCAGCCGATCCAGGCAACATTTCAGGCTTTCTGACATTTCCCCCCAATAGACAGGGGTCGCCAGAACAAGTACATCTGCTGAAGCCAGGCGTTTCATCAGGTCATCCAGACCATCATCACCATATTGACAGCGCTTTTCTGTCAGGCATGTTCCCCAGCCATCCTGACAAACCTGACAGCGGATCAGCTTCAAGTCATTGACACGTATTTCTTCTACCGTGGCAGCAGCTTCTTCTGCACCCTCCCGGACAGCATCCACCATACTCTGGCACAGGCCGTCTTTTTTCGGGTTACCCGACAAAATGATCACATGCATATCTTGATCCTCCCTTCATCAGATCATAACTTATGACAATTCATCTATCATTATCAATTTTATTGTAGCATAGCAAGTGCCTCATTTTCATGTTTTACCGTTTGTGTTTGCCTGTCCTGTCCTGTCCGACGTATAATCAGGACAGTGGAAATCACCGGACATCTTTTTATGGAGGTACATGTGACGCTGAAGTTGCCATTTGCAGTTTGCCTGGCCGTCCGGACACTGCACCAGAACGGTTTTTCGGTCTGGCTGGTGGGCGGTTGCGTACGTGCCTTGCTGTTGGGCACGCAAACGCATGATTTCGACTTGGCTGCCGATGCCAGACCTGAGCAGTTGCTGATGATCTTCAGGGACCACCAGATCAATCAAGCAGGAATCCAGCACGGAACTGTCATGGTCATCATCTCAGGTGTTCCGGTTGAGATTACGACTTTGCGCATCGACGGATCTTATTCCGACCGGCGTCGTCCTGACCAGGTTCAATTCACTAGCCAGATTGAACATGATCTGGCCCGTAGGGATTTTACCATAAATGCCATGGCCTGGTTGCTGCAACCCGGGTGCTTTCAGTTCGAATCCGCTTACACGAATGACTGCGTCCTTGATCTGCCTCTGGAACAACTGATCGATCCCTTTCAGGGACAGTCAGATCTGGCTGACGGTGTAATCCGCAGTGTCGGGCAGGCTGACAAGCGTTTCAGCGAAGACGCCCTGCGGATCATGCGGGCGCTCCGCCTGGCTGCTGTTATGGGCTTCAGTATCGAAGAAAAGACCGCAGGAGCCATGCGCCGCTACGCTGTTTATTTGCAGGATATCGCCCGGGAAAGAATCCTTCAGGAGCTTATACGCATGTTCCAGGGCGCTCATATCGCC
>JAAYLM010000114.1 GCA_012521915.1 Oscillospiraceae bacterium
CTAGCACACCAAACACCGTCTGCAATGCGTCTGGCCCGGTTCATATGAACAGTCTTGCTCATGGAAGCCTGACGTTTTCCGTCAAGCGCAACAGGCAGGTTATGTCTAAATCAGGCGATCATGTTTCTGGAAAATTATGGTCTTTTTGTCCAGAATACGCCCTTTCTCGATGATGATCGCTTTGCCCAGGACCGGGTGGTCGTGTATTGCCCCTTCCGTGATGGGATCCAGGTAGCGGGCGACGATGTCGCTGAGGATACTGGATACGGAGTAGCTGAAGATCGAAGGTGTATGGTCGACAGCATAATGCAAAACACCTGAATCCATGAAAACAGGCTCTTCAAAAGTGCTGGGGTGACTGCTCTCGATCGCGCCGTCCATGTCACAGCTGACATCAACAATCATGGACGGTTTTTTCATCCGGGCCAGATCGGCACGGCTGATCAGATAGTCCTTGCGTGTCATATCCCAGAAAACACTGTTGACAATGATGTCATACTGGCCGATTTCCTTTCGCAGCAGTTTTTCCGTGCGCCGGTTGTAGACGGTGACCTCGGCGCCCAGTGATGTCAGTATGCGGAAGGCGCCTCGCCCCGTGTTGCCGCGCCCGATGATGGCGACTTTACAGTTGTAGGGCAGCTTGCCAAAGAGCGTCAACGCATGCAACACGGCCGCTTCACCGGCCAGTTCATTGTTGCGCCAGAAGACATGGCGGCCGTTCTGGTACATGTCCTCCCAGGCAACTGCGGTCAAACCCCGTTCCAGCAAAAGCGTGGTTCGCTCCGGATCCCTTTCCGCGTGCACCCAGCCGAAAATCGTCTGGTTTTCCGTTAAGTCACCCAGGAACTCGGCATCACCGATCTTGGGGTCACAGACAACATCCTGTTTCAGGCATTCTTCACGCGAGGCGATGCGGGCTCCTTTATCCAGATAAGCCTGGTCGCTGATATTCAGGTCTTCGCCGTAACCGTGTTCAATCACAACGGATCCGGGATTGCGCAGCCCCTGCAGCGCATCCGGCAGGATAGCCCGCCTTTTTTCATTTTCTTTTTTACTGGTCACAAAGCCAATGGTTGGCATAATATCGCTCCTTTGCTGTTCTTCCTCATACGCTTGTCATGGTATTGGCTGCTCTGGCACGGCACCAAGGGAAGTCTTTCATTTGAATGTAACTATATAATTATACCACAACGTCTATGATATATAAAATGATGGTCATTATTGGATTTGCTCACAATAATTTACGATGCTTCATTGGCGATCCAAGTCAGGATCAACAACGCATTCCTTTGCGTTCATGTTGACAGGTCCAAGGCGTTATCGGTACAGTACAAGGAGAAGCGGTCATCTGCCGGATGAGGCAGGCATTTTTTGGCTGTTTCACGCCAGATGGCCAGGACACGATTGTCGTGATGGGAGTGATCACCATGTTAAAGCCTTTACTGGACCGTATCGAGCAGGGTCAGGAGGAGCTCTTTGATCTGCTTGGCCGCCTGATTCGTATCAATTCGGAAAACTTCGGTTCCCATGGTAATGAAAAGGCATGCGCCCTTTTCATCCGTGACTATTGCCGGGCACTCGGACTGGAGACTGAGCTTTATTCTCCGCTGGAAGCCCCCGGCATGACCAGCCATCCCGATTACTGGCCGGGACGCAACCTGGAGGAGCGCTACAACGTGACCGCGCGCTGGACAGGCATTGACAACAGCGATGAGCTGATGCTGGCCGCCCACAGCGACACAGTGCCCATCGGGGATCCGTCCGCCTGGTCGTTTGACCCCTTGGGCGGAGAGCAGCGAGACGGCAAAATCCTGGGGCGGGGCGCCTGTGATGACAAGTATGCCATCGCCACCACCTTGTTTTTGCTGAAGCAGCTGAAGGCGCTGGGCTTCCAGCCGCGCAGCAACCTGCTGTTCACCGCCTATTCGGATGAAGAATTCGGCGGCAGCAACGGCGCGCTGGCCGCCTGCCTCAAGTACCCCAGCCGGCGTCTGGTTAACCTCGACTGCAAAAACTTCGAGATCTGGCACAGCGCCGCCGGCGGACAGGTGGCCAACCTTATGCTGACCAGCGACACGCCTCTGGATTCCTGCGGCAGCATGGCCCGGGCCCTGCCGGCTGTGCTTGATGCCATCGACGCGTTTGGCGCCCGGCGCAAAGCTGAATTGGCCGCCAACCCCTTCTATGCCGGCACCAATATCCCGGATACCGCCCTGCGCTATATGACCGTACAGGCCGGAAATGAGGGCAACGACCTCAACCAGGCCCGGGTACAGTTCGTTTTTTATACCGATAAAACAAAAGAAGCCATCGAGATTGAATATGACCAGATGGTGGACGACCTGCGCCGGCAGCTGGCTGATCAGGGGATCGACCAAGTGCGTCTGCAGCCGGTGACCCGCTTCTTCCACTACATCTACACCCCCAAAGACAATCCATCCATCACAGCCATGGCCAAGGCTGCCAGAACGGTATCCGGCCGCGAGCTGAAGGTCTGCGGCTCCTGCCTTTCTGATTTGTCGATCTTTCTCAAATACGGCAGCCCCCTTGCCTACGGTTTTGGCATCGGCCGCGACTTCGACGCCGTAGGCGGCGCCCATCAGACGGATGAATACATCGAGACCGCTGACCTCTTGGAATATGCACAAACAGTCGGCACCTACCTGGTGAAGACCATGAGCTGATTCTATAAAAAGCACAGCTGTCTGCTGACCTGTTAATCAGACAAATCCATAACCGGCAGCTGCGATCTGTGTTACAATCGAACAGAATCTGAACACAGGGCAAGCTGCCTGAAGGAGGCTTTTTATGACAAAGCAAGTAAGACTTGGCATCATTGGTCTGGGCGGAATGGGTTCCTACCATGCCAAATATACACTGGAAGGCCAGATTCCGGGGCTCGTCCTCACGGCGGTCGCCGACATCGCTGAAGCAAGGCTGGACTGGGCCCGGGAAAACCTCCCGCCCGATATCGCCCGTTTTGCCACAGGTGAGGCGCTGATGGAAAG
>JAAYLM010000115.1 GCA_012521915.1 Oscillospiraceae bacterium
CCAAAACCGCAGGGGCAGCTCATGTAGTTGAGGACCGGCGCGTCCAGATAAAGGCAGGCAACTGACTCTGGATGGCGCGCAGCCAGCTTGATGGCGATCAAGCCACCACAACTCATGCCGACCGGCACACACTTTCCTGCAAGCTGGTACCGGACAGACAGATGCTTGATAAAGTCAGCTTTTCTGTCCAGATCTTCCTCAAGACCCCAGCGATTTGTGTTGCGGATATAAGCCAAATGAAATCCTTGATTCAACAGGGCGATTTCTGTTGCAGGGAAGGCGTCCCAATACTCCGTTTTCAGGAGGACTTGTGGGGTTTTTACCGCCTCGGGGGGACAGACCAGAATAGCGGGTTTTCCCTGAAAGAAAAAATCATGTCGCTCAAAGCCGTTCCAGTCATTATTCATCATAGAATGCTCCTTTACCGGCCGCTTTCTTGGCCTGACCATCGCCTAACCATTGTTTCTCATGGTATATTATATACCAGCGCAAGTACTTCAAACAGCAAGATGCCATGTCCGGCCGGTATAAACCGATACGCCGGTGCAACCCGACAGGTGAGGTTTTTGCATATGGACTTTCATTCAGCTATTCCTGATCGTCGTCCGGTGCGTTTATCTGCAGCCACCCGATCCTTCGCGTTGGAATCCCTGCAGGGACGTTATGGCGATGAAGCCATGCGTACACCTGCTGTAACCTTGGACGATATCGCAGAATTTGATAAGCTAGCGCCTGTTGACCGCTACAACCACGCCATTCGCAGAATCGCCCAGCGCGCACCCATACGCATCTGCGATCAGGAGCAAGTCAGTGGCGCGGCAACCCTGGGGCTGGCCATCAAGCATGTGGTTCCGGCAGCTTATGGCGGTGAACCGGTCTGCAGCAGTATCAGCCACTTCACACCAAGCTTTGAACAGGTCGTCCGCCATGGCCTCAGATGGCATGAAAACCGCATCAAACAGCGCCTGACCAGCAAAGACCTGAACCCGCAGCAGCAGAGGACTTTGCAGAGCATGCAGCTTGTCATCGACGCCATTTGTATCTGGCATGCGCGATACCGGGAAGCTTTACACGATAAGCGGCCGGATCTTGATGGTTTGCTGGCCCAGGTGCCTTTTGGCCCGGCACGCGATTTTGCGGAAGCAGTGCAAAGCCTTTGGTTTATTTTTGCTTTCATACGCTTGTGTGGCAACTGGCCGGGTATAGGCCGCCTCGATGTCATACTGGGCGACTATCTGAATAAGGACCTTGCTGCCGGCAAACTGACCATTGACCAGGCCCGGGAGATCCTGGCGGGCTTCTTGATCAAAGGCTGCGAGTGGATTCGCAGTGCACCTGAAACCGGCAGCGGTGACGCGCAGCATTATCAGAATATTGTACTAGGTGGCATTGACGAACAGGGAAAGCAAATTGACAGCACGATGACTGAACTGGTACTGGATATTGTCGAGGAGCTGGGGATCAGCGATTTCCCTGTTGCTGTGCGGTTGAATGAACAGACACCTCCGCATGTGTTGGCACGTATGGCACAGGTCATACGCTATGGGGGCGGCGTCATCGCCGCATATAATGAGCAGGTGGTCCTGGATGCCCTGGAACGTTTTGGCTATACCCGGCGAGAGGCCCGCGCTTTTGCCAATGACGGCTGCTGGGAGGTGCAGATCCCCGGAAAAACCTTTTTCCGCTATGTCCCCTTTGATGGCTTAGCTGTTCTGCAGCACGAAACATTGCGTCTGCAAGGCAAACCGGCGTGTTTTGACAGTTTTGAAGCGCTCTACAGCCGCTTCCGCCATGATCTGGATGCCCGGGTCGGCCAGGTGACGCAAACGATCATGCAAAATTTTCTTGAGCAGGAAACCCAGGACGGGCCTTGGCAGTTTGCCCAGGACACATTGCCTTCTGCTGCGGTTGACCTGCTGGTTGAAGGCTGTATCGAGAAAGCCAGACCTTATTATGCCGGCGGACCCGTCTATTCGGTCGTTTCACCGCATCTGGGCGGTCTGGCTGATATCGCAAACAGCCTTTATGCCCTGAAACATTATGTGTTTGACCGGAAAATACTTGATTTAGACACTTTTTTGCGCATTGTTGCGGATGACTGGCAGGGGCATGAGCCACTGCGCCAGCGCGTGCGTGGTGAACTACTGTATTATGGCAATGATCATGATGAGGTCGATCAGATCGCAGCCCGTATTCTGGCAGATTTTTCTGAAAGCGTCCAAACACGGCAGGGGCAATGTCCTTTGCTTTTTCCGCCAGGTGTCAGTACATTCGGCCGTCAGCTGGAGTGGGCTGCAAAAAGAACGGCTTCACCACATGGCGCGAAGCAAGGCGATGTGCTGGCCGGCAATCAGTCTCCTACGCCCGGTACAGACCAGATGGGCGCTACCGCCGTCATTAAATCTTATTGCAAGGCAGATCTGCGTTCATTAACATGTGGCACGGCACTGGATATCAGACTGCATCCCAGTAGTGTTTCCGGTGAAAACGGCACACAGGCCATTTCATCGCTCCTACAGGGCTTTGTTTCTTTGGGCGGTTTTTTCATGCAGCTGGATGTTCTGGATGATCAGGTGCTGTTGCAGGCCAGAACCCATCCGGAACGGTATAAGACATTGGCTGTTCGTGTTTCCGGCTGGTCAGCCCGTTTTGTCACACTGGATGAACACTGGCAGGATATGATCATCGCCCGGACAGCGGCCGGGCTTTAAATAAATCACCCGGATGTTCTGGATCCCGACACGACTGCATAAACCGTGTTTTTTCCCTGACCTGATTTTTGCACGGCAGTTTTACTGATCAGGCTGTTGAGCAAGCGGATGGTTTTGGCTTGGGAGAAACCAGTCTGGTCCTCGATCGCTTTGCGTGTTGCCTGATGTTGATTGGCAAGAAAGGCCAGAACTTTTTCTTCATTTTGAGACAGATGATGGCCGGGTTGCCGGTTTCTGCTTTCGGCAGATTTCAAGCTCGGTAGTGTAAGCTGAAAGGCATGATCACCAAAAGAAACCTGCGGCTGCATGCCAAATGTCTGGTAACTGGCTTTGATGCGAGCCAAGCCTGTTCCACAGACTTCTGTGATATGCAGGCGGGTGAAAACGGCAGCCAGCCGTTTATTGCGCAAGACCGATAATCCCAGTTCAAGATCGTTGAGCGACAGTCCTTTCGGCAAGCCACCCAGTGAAACAATTTCCAGGCGGTCGGCCAGGATATTGATCAATATACTGGCTTCACCATGATAATCGCGATGGATCAGCGCATTGGATAAACCTTCGCGTATGGCAGTACAGGGATAAGGCGATACCTGCTCATTTGTTCCTTCAGGTGTGACATCAGCAGGGTTCGTCAGACCCTGCTGCTCAAAAAACTGCAGGGTATCCGCCCACTGCTGCAGCAATGAACCGGTGAATTCCCGTTTGTCCAGCAAGTTTGTTTTGTCTGGTCCGGAAAAAATCGCGATTTTTATTGTTTGGGGGCACTGGTCAGAGAGCAGGTAAGCCAGTTGCGTGTAACTGCCGTTTTGGTTGATCAATCCATAGGATTTTCTCTTTTTTGTCTTAAATTTGATTTTTACACGGTGAAAAGCTTTTTCAGCAGCGGAGAAGGTGAGTGACTGCAGAGGAGAGCAGGTAAGCTCAAAAGGTTCATTCGTTTCAACATCAGATAATTCTGCCTGCTGATCACTTATCTGATCATCCGGGAAAGGCATAGCGGTATTGGGGACATCTGACACGTCACTGCAACCACCGATACAGGTGGCGTCCTCTTTATTGCCAAACAATTTGATCACCTCATCCCTTTTCATTATAGCCATACTTAGATTATGTTTTATGCCGTGTGAAATGCAAAGAAAAATGAATAGAAAGTGATTAGAATAATGAGTTATGAAGCATTCATTGAGTGAAAAAGTGTTTCGAACAAGTTTTTGAATCTATTTAATTGAATGAACGGTAGACCGTAATTGATAACCGGCCTTTTTCATATTCTGTTTCAGCCCGGTCAACAAGCGATCCCAACAGTTTCATTTCACCCTGCCGTACACTGCTGCCCAAAAGTTCATAGTAATAACCATCCAGTTCAGGACGCCTGGGCGCGTTAAGCAGATCATGCAGTTCATGAAAATTTGCTGGTTTTACAGGACAGTCGCCTTCGACATGAATCTTGACATAATCAGGTTGAAAGCTTAGCGACATTTCGATATGGTTGGCCCCGTTACGAATTAAGTATTCAATCAATTCTTCCAGGATCTTGCTTGCTTTCTGACGTTCATGCATCATTCTTAACTCCTCCTGCAGCCAGGACATGGACGATTTGCATTTGCTGTCTGGCTTTTTAATTTGATTCACCGGAATTGAGAACCGGTTATGTATTCGGCGAAGCGGCTACATGCTTGTCTTTTTTTCATGAAATCGACTGCGTATCGCGTCAAACACCGGGATCAGGATCGCTGCGACAAAACCACCTGCAAAACCATTGTTATATAGATTCATACCACCGTGCAGGTAACCGACATTCATGACGATTGACATGTGCAGGAACCCTGCGATGACGCCATATGGCCAGCCGTATGTACCGGCTATCGGTGCCAGAGTCGTACCAAAGAGCGCAGCCAGTAATGTGCTGGTCGCGTCCGGCTCCCAGATTTTCGTGAGCGTCGCCAGATAAACACCGATGAAGATGGGCATGACATTGCGCAGATGTTTACCAAACGCACCAAATCCTACAACCGTGAAAATTCCGCCAATGACTGGACCATTGATCACACCGTTGACCAGCAGAACATAACCCATGGACAGCAGTCCCAGTAAAGCCATGTTGATCAGAACCGGACCAAAACCCTCTGATGAGACGAAGTCAGAGACGAGGCGGCCAGGCTGCCGATTAAGCAGCTTCTGGCTTTGCAGCCATTCACGTGTGAAAAAAAGACCGATCAACAACATGATGATGAAAAGGCAGAGCAAGCCAATATTCATGATGTCACTCCCGGTTTGCATGACAACCTGGGTAGCGGCTGTTTCGAAACCGAAAGCCCGAAAAAGTGCCATCGCTGCAAGGCCTAATATGCCACAGGTGAAACCGATGTTATACAAATTGTAACCCTGATGGAAAACGACAAAGTGATTAGCCATGGCCGGCAGGCAGAAACCGGCGAGCAGGCCAGCCAGGATGGCAAAGGGGACAGCCCAGACGAGG
>JAAYLM010000116.1 GCA_012521915.1 Oscillospiraceae bacterium
AAAAGTGAAAAGAAAGGATATATCATGCGAAAGTATTTTTATCAGGGCCCTGATGATTTCAAACTATTGTCTCAGAATAGTATTCGCTGTCATTTATTCGATCAAGAACCAAACAACTCGATTTGGGATAGCACGCTGTGCCGAAAGGATGGCAAACTGTATTTATCTCTATCCAGTGAATTGAATTTATGTGGTTACGCCCGGTTATATGAGTTTGATTACATGACGAACAGCAGCAGAAAGCTGCTGGCTGTTGAAGACATCATTCTTCCGCAGGATCGGGCGATTCGGGCCAGCAAATTCCACACATCCATTTCATTTATCAATGATGATCAAATGGTAATGACGACGCATTCCACCGATAAACCACCGCAACATCCAACCTGGTTGATAGAATCATTTTTTGGCAATGCCTGGGAAGGCTTTGCCGGATCAAGCATCGTCACTTACAACCGTAAAACTGGTGAAGCCAAAAACCTCGGAACCCCTGCGCCCAAGGAATCACTCTATGGTTCCATCTATGATCCGGCACATCAAGCGCTATACTCAATGGGCTATATGAAAGGACATTTATACAGGTATTCTTTCCGGGACAAAACGGTTAAGGATTTTGGAAAGGTTTCAGAAGCCGGGAGTTTTCGGATGGTTATGGGCCCGGACGGGAACATCTATTCTGCTTCAAAATCAGGCTATATGTTTATGATCAACACAAAGGAAGAACGTATTGTCGATCTGAATTATCGCGTACCATTTTTCAGCTACGGAGAAAATTATACATTCCCGGCGAGCTTTGGCAATATTTCAGCCGGACGTATCGGTCCTGATGGCCGGATTTACTTCTCAATCATGTACGGCCCTGATATAATCGCACTCGACACAAAATCTGGTGAAATAGAAAATATGGGTGCTTATTTGCCTACGCCCAGATATGCTGTAACAGAAAACCGCAATGGTATTTTTGGCTTTGATTTTGATAGCAAGGGTGTTATGTGGTATTGCGTTACTTCAGTCAGCGATGGTAGCTCACCGGAACAACCTGCCCAACCTGCATCATTATTCCGCTGGGATATTCTCAGGGGCGGTCGTCCGGAGTGGGCCGGAATCGTTGGGACACATGAACGTGTCGCCTACGTACACAGTGAGCTGTTTATTCATGACAATACTTTGCTCATCGTTGAGACCAATCACGCTGACGAACCAGCAGCTGTTTTCACAATCAACCTGGATAAGCTCGAACCGAAAATCAATGATATGGAGCCGGTTGATCCAGCACAACTGAAAGACAACATGTTCATACCGGGACATCCTGCGACCTTTGGTTACTCAAGATTGTTTGACTACCAGGCGGGTATTTCTGAAAAGAATCCGTATTATTTTGATGGTGATCTTTATGCTGCGCACCGGATTTGGCGTGCACTGGCTCCAGATCATATTGATAGCTCAGCAGTCAAGGGTATTGCCTGGGCAGAAGATGGCTCCTTGCACGGTCTTTGCGGTCAGGAAAAGACCTTCGCTTTCAAGATCCAGAACAATGAAATCGCTTATGTAAAGCCACTCGATGAATTGAGCGAAAAAGAAAGAAAGTGGCTTAATACCCAGATTGTTGCCCAGCCTGATGAGCCTGTCGCTGCGCTTCCTTACTATCCCGGCAGGCAGTTTAAAGCAAAGCCAACAGCCAGTGTGGCACTTTCCGATAACAGAAAACTTGTCGGTACACTTGATGGGCTCATCGCCATCTGCAGCGAAAACCAGACTTATAGCCTGGGCATGGCTGGTTACAACGGCCCCGTCAGAGCATTGTGCACGACACCGGACCGTAAAACAGCGTTTGGCGTCGCGGGTGATGATGAAGACCTTGGTATGGTGTTTTCATTTGATGACAAGAATGGACTTCGCCTGAGAGGATGCATCAAACACGGTTCGTCGAAATTCCCGGCAGGGGTCATTGCCTGTAATATTCTTTCCTGCTGCCAAGTGAGTCCGGATGGACAATACCTGGCTATTGGCTCAGCCGACCGCCTGGGAACTGTGGTTGTCTATAAGCTTTAGCGCGAAATCCCCACAGGCATTTCGACGTTTTTCCCTGCTGCTCAGGGCAGACATTGTTACAACAAAAAAGGAAACAATGTTTATATGAATATATTAAATCAGCGTGATTATAAAAAGCTTCTGGTTCTGAACTTGATTCTGAGCTACAACGGCATCAGCAGGACTGAGATATCAGCGTTGACTGACTACCGCGCGGCGACCGTTGGTGATTTGGTTCATGAACTGCTGGAGGAGCAAATTATTATTGAGTCTGGAAAAGCAAAGACAGCACAAGGGCGAAAAAGAAAAATGCTAGAAGTGAATGGTGAGCTTTTGTGCGCGATAGGCGTTGTCATTTACCCGCCAAAAATCGATATGATGATCTGCTCTATCAAGGGTGATATCTTAAGCCGGATATCGCTGCCTTTTGAAAAAGATTGGCCGGCGGAAAGAATCATCAGAATTGTTAATCAGAATATCCTGTCACTGGCATCAGCTTTCAAGGACAAACGAATCATTGGCGTTGGTATTTGCGATCCCGGCGTTGTCGCTGCCAATCGCGAGTACTCGGTATCTTCTGTCTATATAAACAGCTGGCGGGATGTTCAATTGAAATCGATGGTGGAGGTAGAAACAGGTTTGCCGGTTATCATTTCCAGCCGTGTGTTCCTGACAGCCTTCGCAGAACAGAAACTTGGTCTGGCCAAGGGGAAAAAGGATTTCATTTGTCTGGTTTTGTCTGAAGGCATTGGGCTTAGCTTTGTATGCAACGGCCATGTTGTGAATGGCCATACAGGAATGGCCGGACAAATCGGGCATACAGTGATCAATCAACACAGTCAGGATACCCCTTGTTATTGCGGTAATTTTGGTTGTATGGAAACAACATGTTCTTTTCCTGCGATTAAAAAGAAAATCGCTGCAGCTTTACGGACCGGAAGCAATTCCAGCCTGGCTTCATCCTGTGAAAATCCCGACCTGATATCGCCCGAAGATATCCGTAAGGCAATCGATTCAGGAGACCGTTTGGCCATTAATGTTGTAAAGAACGCAGCACGCAGCATAGGTTTTTCTCTCGCCAACAGCATCAATATTCTAAACCCTGAAGTTGTGATCATGTCTGGCGAGATGCTTATTTTCGGTGATACTTTTACTTCAACGATTATAGAATCAGCAATAGAACACATCATACCGATTCAAAATGCTTCTATAAAATTCCTCGTGTCAGATCTCATGGATACAGCATTGCCTCTGGGGGCAGCTTCCGTTGTTTTTTCAGAGTTCATGCAAAATGATCTGTTTAACGGAATATATGGCATTGCCTGAGAGGTGTTTGCACGAAGGAGGGAAAAACCAAAAGCTGTACGATCGTCTGCCATAAGGGTGGTATAATGATCTCAAGCCAACAGGTTGGCCTAAAGGCAAAAACAATGTTAACAGGGAGGATTCTATGAAGGCAATCATCAACACGAATGTCGTAATGGAAGATCATATTATTTGGGACGGTGTCCTTTTATATGATCATAATACAATTGTGGCGGTCGGGGCTTCGGATTCTGTTGAGATTCCCGAAGGCACCACGGTTATTGATGCGCATGGAAAGTATACGACACCGGGCTTTGTTGATATCCACAACCATGGGGCTAATGAAATGTGGATGTTCGAGAAACCCGAAGAAGTCACTGAGTATTTTTTGAAAAGAGGCACAACCACACTGTTGTGTAATATTTTCTATAATTTGGATCTGGAAGGTTATCTGCGTGGTATCGAAAATGTACGAACCTACCTGAATCAGAAGGTACCTCATCCAATTATCGGTTTTTACATGGAAGGCCCGTACATGAATGCCAAATACGGTGCGGATTCTAAAAACAACAAATGGAAGCATCCCATAACAGCAGCAGAATACCAGGCACTTGTTGACGGTGCCGGTGATCTTGCTAAAATATGGTGCATCGCGCCAGAGCGTGAAGGCATTGAAGAATTTTGTGCTTATGCCAAAAAAGTCAATCCGGATGTCCTTTTCAGCGTAGGTCACAGTGAAGCAAAACCAGATATGATTTATAAAT
>JAAYLM010000117.1 GCA_012521915.1 Oscillospiraceae bacterium
AACCTGGGGCAGCCTGCGCAACATCATGATCCCCGACACCGAGAACCCGGAACTGATTGACCGCATCATCGATATGACGCAGAACTCCAACCAGAGAGGCAACCTCGGCTTCACCTTTGACGAAACACCTGTTGTCAACGAGATTGCCGCCTGCCGCAGTGTTTATGACGAGTATCACAAGGTCCTGTACAACAGCCTCATCGAAGATGTTGATACGGCCGTAGCCGATTACGTCGCCAAACTGGCTGCCAACGGCGTCGACAAAATCGTCGAAGGAGCCCAGAACCAGCTCACCGCTTGGCGTACAGAAGTTGGTCGTCCTACCAAATAATCTGACAACTATAAACAATGTCAGCTGAACCTATAATCAGTTGACTGCTGGAGAAGAGCATGCTAAGGTTAAGCTAATGCCAACGGAAGAACAGCATCAGAAGATGCCTTCCGCAAGACAAACGCTTAACACCCGGCTGCTCTTCTCTTTTGCACAAAAGGGTAAACGAAAAATAAACACCAGAACAGTTCTCAAGTGAAAATGCACCATGAAACCCGTATTTTCACAAATCAATGACCCAAGCAGCAATCAAGGAGACGGAGCATGCGTTGATTTGTGCATAAAAACAGAATGGACAGGATCAGAGCAACCCTGTCCGGGAGGAGTCACATGAAACAATATCTGGTCGAGAGATTTTCTGATGATTACTATCGTCTGATCAACCAGAACGGTGTCCGTCTAGCCAGACCACAGGCAGAGGGCAATGAAACCTTCAATACCTGCTGGGATGGTGCCATATCGCCTGACGGGACGTTCTATTTTACGCTCTCATCTGAAGCCGGCAAGTTCGATCATGCCAAACTGGTGCGTTACGATTACGAAAACAATAAGATCGTCGACTGTTTTTATGCCGGAAACCTTATCCTGCCGAATGACCGGCAGCTGCCCGCCAGCAAACTGCATACATCCATCAACTTCATGGAGGACGGCCGTGTCATCGCGACGACACACACAACCGACCGCGCCAGATCCCATCCCGAGTGGATGCCCGTCGCTTATCACAACCATGCCTGGGAAGGCTTCCCCGGTTCCCATATTCTGGTTTACGATCCCAAGACCGGGCACTCGGAAAACTGGGGTATCCCTGTGCCGCATGAAACCATCTATGGCGCCAAGTATGACCCGATCCACAGACGCCTCTATATGATCGGGTTCTTGCGCGGCCATGTCTACTGTTATGATCTAAACACCAAGAAAGTCAAAGACCTGGGTAAAGCAGCCGAACTGTACTGCTATCGGCTCGTGCTGGGCGCGGACAACAACATCTATGCCTGTACTAAATCAGGCTTCTACTTCCGCATCAACACTGAGCTGAACAAGCTGGAAGACCTCAACTACACCGTTGAGGACCTGCCCGGCCCGGGCCACTATATCCACAACACCTGGTACAAATACTGCACCTGCGGCAGAAACCACCCTTCCGGCGAATTCATCTATCTGACCAACCTGTGCGCCGACGACATGCTCAAGTTCAACTTCAAAACGCAGCAATTCAGCAAAGCCGGACGTATGGTGCCCAAAGACGGGCTTATGGCTTTCCCCAACGAGTACACCGACCACCACTGCGATACGTTTATCCTGGATAAATACGGCGTCATCTGGTACCAGTACAGCCTCTGGAACTGCATGCCGACAGAAGATATTCGCTACCGCCTGCCCAACTGCCTGATGCGCTGGGATATTGAAAACGGTAAAGAACCGGAATTGGTGGGCGTTCTGGGCACACCCGACTGGGTTCAGAGTGTCACAACTGAAATGGAATACGATGAAGAGCGGGA
Organism: Oscillospiraceae bacterium; assembly: GCA_012521915.1. Classification (GTDB taxonomy): domain Bacteria; phylum Bacillota; class Clostridia; order Saccharofermentanales; family UBA5734; genus JAAYBY01. The sequence continues at coordinate 1,831 of JAAYLM010000117.1, forward strand.
TATCCTCTACAGTGTTGATGCCGGACGCGGTTTCGGCGATAACGGGCCGAGCGTGCTGGCCATTGACCTGGCCGAGTTCCGCAAGCATCTGGGCGAACCCGGCCCGCTGCCGGTCGATGATTTCCTCAAGCCTGTCCCTCTGACAGAAGAAGAGAAAAAGAAAAGGGATGAGCGCAACAAAGTCAAAGCCGGTGAAGAAGTCACCGCCAACAACCCTTTCCAGGCTTTCCCCATTGAAGCCTGTTATCCGGTCCGCATCTGGCGGCATGTCCCGCATACGGAAATTGAAGAAGCCGCGGTGATCGGCATGTGCTATGACGACCAGGACGTGCTGCACGTGGTCTGTGGCAACAGCGGCCTGTTTGAGCAAGCGCGTTTTGTTTTCCGCATCAAAGGCCGTGACATCCTGGACCGCAAGGACTTCACCGCGCTCGATGCCCAGTACAAGGCATGGCTGGCCAGCCATGTCCTGCCGCAGCCGTTCAGCTTTGATCCCGCCATCATGCTGCCTGAAGTCACCGGCCGCCGTTACCTGGCCAAAGCTTCAGCGGTTACTGCCTGGAACAACGACAGGCAGGTTGTCGGGACACAAGACGGCCTGCTGGCCATTGTCAGCGCGGACAATACCGTATTCTCCCTGGGCAATGCCTCCGCATACGGACCTGTCCGCTGCCTGTGCACCAACAAAGCCCAGAACAAGCTGTGGGGTGTCTCCGGCGACATCGATGACATGGGCTATGTTTTCACCTATGATGACAAACACGGCCTGCGCCAGCTGGGCGTCATCAACTACAATACTCATGGCTATTATGGTCCGACGGCATCCAACGTCTTGTCGAGCATTGTTCTGAATGATCAGGAGAATACCCTGGCCATTGGTGCAGCTGACCGGACCGCTACCGTTCATGTTATTGATTTGTAACGAGAGAAGAGCCATCGTGTTGTGGTCAAAAGAACCACAGAACAGATAACGGAGAAGAGCATGCTAAGGTTAAGCTAATGCTAACGGAAGAACAGCATCAGAAGATGCGTTCTGCAAGATAAACGCTTAACACCCGGCTGCTCTTCTCTTTTGCACAAAAGGGTAAACAGAAAATGGAGAAAAATACCATGCATGCTAAACTGAATGTCCAAAATGTTCTGAATCAACTGTCGCTTAGCAACCTCAGGAAGGAACCGGCAGCAGGTCTGATTGAAGTTTCTCTGCCGCTGCCGCCGGAATTTCCAAACAACATCACGCTTAAGTCAGCAAACAATGTCTGGGATGAGCCGATGTATCGAAATAAGATCGGAAATTGGATCTCAGATAAAGATGAAGGAGCACGCAGACTTTTACTGATCGCGGACGGACACAACCAGACACCAGACACCCTGGGACTGACACTGCAACAAGGCCAGGGAATGGACAACAATAAAGAAAACTTACCCGTTCCGGACGTATCCATGGAAGTCTTCGAAACATGCCAGGACCCTGGTTTCGCCTGGGAACGGCATATGGTTATTATTTCCTGGCAGGGAAAGAAAATCGGCCTGGTTATGGGTTTACGGACAGGAGACCAGGTCCACTGGTGGGAGGCCTGCCGTCTTGTCACGCTTAGTGAACAAGCCTCATGCAGAGAGATCGAAATCGGCGGCGCAATCCCGCTGGATGTCTACGATACGCGTGATCTGTCATCTTACGTTGGTTATGAAAACCCCTATCTGCACAAGCACAACTGGCTCAACGGCAACATTTATGCCCGCTTGCATAACAATGGTGTCTGCGAGATCTTTGCCCACCATATCAACAGCAAGTTTTTTGACGACGGCCTCGATCTCAAAGAAGCCGTGCCTGTGATAGGCTTTAAAGTTTTCTCTGACCAGGATATTGACGAAGCCTTGTTGGGTCCCTGGACTGGAGATAAATCACGCATCAATCTGGGTCAGGCCAGTTTCGATCTTTCTGATGCCAGACATCTGGCGACAGCTGACAGCCCCGGGCGCTTTGACCGTGACGGTGATTTCATTGTCTGGCAGCCATACGAAGGATGCGAGCTGTATGGTGGCGCTGCCCCCAAGGTCATTCTTAAAGATGAGTTCATTTTCCGGGCGACAGATAAGATTATTCCCCGGGGCATGGCCAGAACGATCCGCTTCTCTTTCAGTCTCTCCGACCGGTCACCGGCTATTGCCCGCTATGTTGCGCCAGCCTGGTGGTATGGCGTTTGCGAAGAATTCGTACCGGACGCCCTGCTTCCGGTCTCAAACGACTATGATACCCTGATTGAAAGCTCGCGTCAGTATATAAGGGAATATATTGTCCGGGGCGGATTTGAAGATGGCAGTGTTCCCCGCAATGTTTCCAAGACGAAAAGTGAAAGCAACCGTTGCGAACCAGGCTGGGAAGGCGAGATGCCCGGCGGTCAATTCCTTTGCGCCTGGAGGACCGGTGATGCTGAAGATTACGATCTGGCCATGCGCTCTGCCTATGTCTTTACAGATGTCTATGTTGATCATGCTGTTAAGGCCGTTCGTATGCATGGTTTCCCGCCCTATGGCGTTTCTGTGCCCATGAATCGTGTTCACGGCCCGGTTTATGCCTATCTGGAAACAGGCGACCCCTTTCTGCTGCGTACCAGCCAGTCTGTCATTGACACATCTTATATGACGCATAAAAATTCCTGGCCGCGCTTGTGCATCGGGCGAGATGCCTGTTTCATCCGTGGTGCTGTGCTTCTCTACCGTTACTTCAATGACACGCATTACCTGGATATGGCCAAGGACGCCATCAAGGATGTAATTGCTTCCCAGAATGAAGATGGTAGTTTTGGAGATCAGGGTGGTGGCACCGGTGTCCATCAATGGGCGGCCTACATTATCAAGCCCTGGATGGGTTTGATGGCCATGGGCGGTGTTGTTGATTATCTGGAACTGCATCCGGATGAACCCGATATGCTCGCAGCTGTGAAGAAATTCGGCGATTGGCTGCTGAGAGAGCGCTTTGCCCATCACCTGGCCAAGTCAGGCAAAACAGCGATGGGCTGGTCTTACCAGCACTACTTCAAAGGTGATGTTCTTTTCCGGCAAAGTTCAGCGGGAGAATGGAAAAACTTGAAAGATCCGAACGGCCCGCTCTGGCATGTTGAGTATCTCGCCCGTTTCCTGGGCTTCTGCAGCTTCGCATTCTCCGATCCAGCCTATCTTGACGCCTGGGCGGAAAGTTATGAAGGCCATTATGCGGAATCACCCCAGATTCGTGGTGACCATGGAGCAGTACAGGTCTTCCAGTATATTCCCTGGCTGCAGGCCAGGCTTTGGAACGCCAGATTGACCGACGAGGGTGTCGCCGTGAAACCGTTTGATTTCGGCAACCGGACCATCCGCAAGGCCATGATCATGACTCCGTCAGGTTCTGTAGAGATGACGATCTGACCGTTCCATCCAATGGTTTGCGCCCTCCCCGTTTGCAAAACAGCCGGGGAGGGCGTTGTTTATATAAAATAAAAGCGACGGAAACTATGGCGACTGCACACAGCTGCCATAGACAAGGAAAGACAATGAACCGTACCAATATTGGCATTATTGCCCATGTAGACGCGGGCAAGACAACGTTGACAGAACAGCTGCTCTTCCGCAGTGGAGCCACCCTACGACCTGGCAGAGTTGATGACGGGACCACGCAAACAGACTACATGTCAATCGAGAGGCAGCGCGGCATATCAGTCAAGGCAGCGACCACTTATCTTACCTGGCAAAGTGTTGAAATCAATTTAATCGATACGCCGGGACATACTGATTTCGCGGCCGAAGTCGAGCGCAGTCTGCAGGTTCTTGATTGTGCAGTGCTTTGCCTGTCAGCTGTTGAAGGTGTACAGGCACAAAGCGAGCAATACTGTGCGGCGTTACGCAAACTGGAAATCCCTTTACTGCTGTTTATCAATAAAACCGACCGGACGGGTGCCGACGAAGTGCGTGTACTGGATGAAGCCAGGAACATACTGGGACTGACGCCTATTCTTTACAATCGACCGGAAACCTGGCTATTGCAACTGGCTGAACATGACGACGCGCTGGCTGAAGACTGGCTGAAAGGGAAACCGGTCAGCCAGAAGCGTTTGCAGCTGGCTATGGCTGAGCAGACGTCACGGGGTCTGGTTACGCCGGTCGTCAGTGGCAGTGCCTTGCATGGTACAGGCATTGAGTCACTGCTTGATCTGCTGGCTGCGATTGCACCCAGAGCTGCAGGTGATCCAAACGGACCGGTTGCAGGCATTGTTTTCAAGGTGGAGCACGATCAGCGGTTGGGACGCATCGCCTATGTCCGTCTTTACAGCGGGACCATGCGCAACCGTGATTCCCTGAACAACGCAAACCGGGGAACAGTAAATAAAATTGTCCAGATCCGCAAGGCATCCGGACGCAAAGCGGTGGATATTGGCATCTTGTCTGCTGGCGATATTGCCGCGGTCTGCGGGCTGAGCGATGTGACAGCCGGTGATGTACTGGGCGATCCGGATCTTGTCCCGCGAAAGATCACGGTTGTTCATCCGTTGTTGCGCATCAGGCTGCGACCACAGACAGACAGGGATTATACAGCACTTGTCGCTGCATGCATGGAATTATCAGCAGAAGATCCTAAACTGGATATGATCTGGGTCCCGGGCGTCCGTCAACTGCTGCTCAATGTTACAGGCGTGATCCAGACAGAGATCCTCATAGCCTTGCTGCATGAGCGATTCGGTCTTTCAGTAACCACTGAGCCACCAAAAATCATCTATAAGGAAACACCGGTTAAGCCAGCCATCGGCTACGATGCCTATACCATGCCCAAGCCTTGCTGGGCTATCGTTAAATTCGAGATTGAGCCTTTACCAACCGGCAGTGGCGTCATCTATGAAAGCCACACCCCGGACACACGTATTCATTACCGCTATCAGGGACAAGTCGCGCAAACCATCCCCATCGCCTTACAGCAGGGGCCTCAAGGATGGGAGGTAACCGACCTCAAAGTAATACTGGCAGATGGAGAAGATCATCATGTGCACACTCATCCACTGGATTTTGCCACGGTAACACCAATCGCCTTAATGAAAGGGCTGGTCGCGGCAGGAACGCGGCTATTGGAACCGATCCAGCGCTTCAATCTTTCTGTACCAGATGCTTTTTCCAGGCGTATGATCAGCCAGATCGCGCAAATGCGTGGTACACTAGAAGCAGATAACAGCATCGAAGCTGGACGAAGACACCTTACCGGAAAGGTTCCTGCCGCCACTTCACTGGATTTCCCGGTATTTGTCGCGCAGGCCACAGGAGGACGGGGTATCCTGAATATGACTTTTGACAGTTACCAGCCCTGTCCTGAAGGGCAGGGTGAGCCGGCTGAATACCGCGGAATCAATCCACTTGACAGGGACCGCTATATTCTGCAGATCCGGGGTGCACTTCAGTCAGAGTAACACAAGGCAGTAGCACAACTTCCCCCTGCGCAGCAGGCGTAG
>JAAYLM010000118.1 GCA_012521915.1 Oscillospiraceae bacterium
CGGTTATATTCCCAGCGAGGACAGCGGAAAGAAAACACGAAACTTTCGAATTAAGCTGAAGCAGCTCAAATGACAAAGTAAACGCCTGTTTGTCAGAGTAAAGGCCAGACGATTTGAAATATCGACTGGCCTTTACTGTATTGAGCAAGTGTAACGTGATAAAATAGGCTTACTGACGGGCAAAAACCCAAAAAATGGGCGCAGCAAACAGAAGATGGAAAAAAGCGCAATAATTTGCCGGACAAAAATCCATCCCCTGTTGGAGCCTATCGAACGGGTGATACTCCTCAAGCGAGCCGTGCAGCAACCATTGTATTAGAGTGGTGACGCAGGATTGTGGATGGTGGTGCCGATGCCGTTGACCGGGATGTTCAGAGCCTGGCGAATGGAGGCCAGTTGCTGTTCCAGACAAGACTTTTCCTCTTGCAGCAGGTGCAACTGTTGGACAAGGAAGTCAATCACCTCATCGGCCGAAAGCGAAACCGGTTGCCCGGACGAGTCAACAAGCAAATTGTCATAGGACATGGCCATGCTCAATCACCTCGCTTTCTGGGAATGCAAGAGGGGGAAAGGTTGATCTGGTCTGGAGGGATCACTTCCAGCCCCAACCGCAAGAACGAGTCTGTGCCGTGGAAGAAGCTGAACGCCGTTGTGGGAGACTGGTCGTTCAGCTTTTTCCGTATCAGGCCATTGATGTTGCTGGCCAGAAACAGCATATCCTGCTGAACCAGGTGGTCAAAACTGGACCCTTTGGGCAGAACCATCCGGATGTATTCATGGCCGCGTTCCAGAGCCCCCTTCTGATATGGGGAAGACGCGTCACAATAGAAAAGTCGGGTACGGAACTGGCCCTCGGCATCGTACTCGATGGCGTGCGGGTTGGAAAACTCCGAGCCATTGTCCGCCAGCAGCACGGGAAACAAGCGTTTGAACTGGTCACGGCCGAAGACCCGATCGAGTTCGTTCACCACATCGATCACCGATTGGGCCGTGTTTTGGTCCCGCAGATAAATCAGCATCAGGTCAGATACAGTAAAAATCATGGTCAGCATGACTTTTCCGCCTTTGCGCCCTTCTACTGAATCGATCTGCACAACGGGCGTGTCGGGATTATCCCGCAGATACTGCTCAAAATCCTGGAATGTCCGGCCGATCCGGCACTTTTTGTCGACCTTGTGTGGTTTCTTGCTGCGTCTGGGGCGGTAGCGCACTTTGCGGACCAGATCCATGTTGCGGCAGTCAAAGACCCCCTGATCGATAAGTCGGTACAATGTCCGTTCACTGCAGGTCAGTTGGTTCGCGGACGAAACACAGATATGATGCAGCGACTGTTGTTTTTTGACCGCTGGCGTCACCAGGTCGTTGATCCATTTCAGTTCATCGTCACTGAAAGAACAGCCGGACCGGCTACTGGATAACGTTTCGGTGTAACATTTGAAGGCGGATTGAGCATTGTACAGGTACTTATCCAGGACGCAGGCCATTCTTTGAGCGCATCCGTTGCAGACATAAGGTGGGTTTTGAGGCAAAGGGCACTGTTCTTGAACAAAACTGGGGCAGACGCGATTGCATTTGGAGCAGTAGCGGCAATAGGTGCGTCGGCACTTGCTCTGTTCGCATAGTCCGCTCAGCGTACAGGTTTTACGATGAAGACAGGCGTTTTTGATGCGACCATAAGCGCTTGAACAAGCCATTCGCCGATGTTTCCTGACCTCCCGGGCAATCGTGGATGGATCTTTACTCAAATCATGAGCAATCTGTCGAAATGACTGGCCAGCATTCAGACTGGCTTGGATGTGCGAGCGATCGTCCAGCGTGAGATGTTGATGTTTAGGCATGCCAATGCCTCCCTTCGTACACTGGCTCGTTAAAGAGGTATCACTTGCACTTCAGTATAATATTTGACAGACTAATTGCCACTTGGTTTTTTGTCATACTAACGTCTATGATGGGCATGTAGGGGTGTAGACTTTACTTTGACGTTTCACCATTGTATAGCGTATCCTGCCGGGTTATCATTTGAATAGTTGACAGATCTGCTAAAGCTCCGTATAATAACAGGAGCTTTATTGCTTTATCGATTTAGCATACTAAAGCGCATGCGAA
>JAAYLM010000119.1 GCA_012521915.1 Oscillospiraceae bacterium
TCAGCCGGCTTCAGCCGACGCCGCCACCGCTGCTGCCGCCGCCGCCACCTCCGCCGCTGCTGCCACCCCCGGAAAAGCCGCCACCGCCGCCACTGGACGAAGACTGGCTGCGCACCACTGAATGTGCGGACTGCATGATCTGGTTGAGTGATGACTGCAGACCGGACAAGCCTGTCGTCTGTGACATGAAACGGTTGCTGGTAAACGCGTTGCCGTAAAGATAGTAGTAATTCTGGTTGCGCCAGGTCCAGTTGTCCAGGTCCGGATAGCGCATCTGCAGTTGTTTCAGCACCTGATCAGCCATGGACAGGGCAGCCGCGTAAATCAGCAGGTCTTCCCAAAGGCCGATTTCCGGCAGATCTTTTTCATCGAAGGCTGAAAAATCCTGAAAAAAGCGGGCCAGAGCCTGCCAGCGGGCACGTTCGTTTTCGCCTAGCTGGGTCAGGAAAGGCCGTTTGCGGGTCAAAAAGAGATTGAGCAGGAGGAGGAAAACACTACCGCCCATCAGCAGCGCTCCCGGCAGAGCTGAAATAGCTGCGTCAACGAAGAAAAGAATGAGGAAAGCCAGTCCGGCTGCAGCCAGGCAAGCCAGCCGGTGGTGGCGCAATGGAGCCGGTGTTTCCTCCCGCTTAAGGTCCGGATAGCCAGACTGGTTCCATGCCTTTTCCAGTGCTTTATCAAAACCAAGCAGCAAGCTGGTAGACGCGGAACGGTTTTTGTAGGCGCGGCTGAATCTTTTTAATTGTGATAAACCGAGGCGATGGGCACCGGCAGCCGCATCACGGAAAAGAAAATCAAGTAAAGGCGCTTCATAACCATGGACGTTGAATGAGCCGCCTTCACTTGGCCGCAAACGCAAAAACAGCTCCTGCTTGCTGCCGTTCGGCTCCGACTCCAAGAGCAGGATACCCCGCCGGATCAGATCGAGAATTGTCAGACTGATCAGTTCCGGCTGCGCTGGATTCCTTTTATAGAAACGAAACAACCTTGCAGCGATCGGCAAGGGGATTTGTGCGGGAACATCCCGCAGATAAGGGGCAACCGGCTCAGCCCTTAACCGCTGGTAAAGCGAACGATGCAGCCGGTAGTAGCGGATCAGCAGAACCAGCAGGGCCAGCAGGACCAGTACGGCCAGCAAGGTCGCCACACGCAGCAGCAGACGGACGCGGTCGGCGTCCCTTGCCGCTTCATTCTCCTCAGCCAGCACCTGGTCATACACAGCGGTATTTTCACGGCGGGCCCCGGGTACACTGTCCTCCGGCAGGAGAAAACGGGCTTCTACATATTGGTTTTCACCCACGTCTTTGACTTCCAGCAAAACCAGGTTATCATCATCCGGGTCAAAATTGACCTGACCCTGAGCGGGACCATGACCCCAGATCAGTGTGTTGCCGGCATCGGCACCCTGGGGCAGGCGAACGGCAACCTCGATGCGCCTGACATCAGCCGTATCGGCTGTGGTGAAATACTTCTGAAAATAAACAACGGCATCCGTATGGCGTATAGCGACATCCGGCACCCGGTAGGAAATCTGGAAATGGCGTGTTTCAGGACCACGGGCTTCATAATACCATTCGACGCGATGACCTTCGTCCGCAGGCAGGACAACATACTGGTTTGGCACCCGCCGGTCGGGCTGACTGTCCAGGCGCAGGTAGGCACGGCCGTCTTCAGACACCTGGATGTCGGTCGCTTCAGCAGCCAGGTTAAACCAGCCAAACGTGAAACGCCCCCGTTCGAATGTATAGCTGCGTGTCTCCACCACCCGTGCGGAACCGTCGCTTTCCAGGGTGACGTCGTAGTCAATGCGGTCAAAGCTGAAAACCTGGCGGTCCGGATCAGTCAGATGATCGTAAAAGGCAAAGACAATGAGACTGACAATGATCAAGGCCATGAGCCAGCGGATCAGGCGACCGATGATTTTCCAGATGCGCAGCAGCATAAGTCAACTCCTCGTTATTTGATGCGAAAGCTCAGCCACCGGTTGGTTCCCTCGGCATCCAGGAAAAGTTTACGGATGCTCCGGCCATAGTCACCCAGCGCGCACACCAGGTCTTCATAGTGGATCAGGGTCACCTGCAGTTCTTCTGTACAGGTGCTGAGAAGATCCCAAAGCGCGTCCAGATTGGCCCCGTAATATTCCGGGAGCCTGAGCTGCCGCCGCAAATGGCGATGGGCGTGTTCACGTGTATCCATTTTTCTGCCGTTCAACTTTACTTTACGCATTCTGTGCTCCTAATAAAGGCGTCGAAACGACTGGTAATGATCATCACTGTAATAGATCAAGCCGTCATTGGAAAAAACCAGTCGCTCCGCCCCGCGAAAGCCCCCCTGATAATTGACATCACATTCATACCAGATCCGGCCATTGGCATCCGGCAGCAAGCCTTCCCTGTTGCCGAAGCGGTCACCGCCGATGCTCATCTGATCCGTGACCTTCCAGAGATTGCCCAGGCTGGCTTCCCAGCCCAGTTCTGCTGCCTCTTGTTTTGTGAGGTAGTTGTCCGGCAGTCTGCCGTAAACCTGCAGGTAGGCAGCAACATCTTCTGGTGTGCTGTAACGGCCAAGGAGATCTGGTTTTTCTTCTTCGCTGGTTGGCGCGGTTGTTGCGGCACTGGAGGATACCGCTGCTGTCGGCCGGGGCGTCAGGATGTCCGGCAGCGAACCGGTGGCACCCCTACTGGTGGCGGTCGTCTGAAAGAGGGTGGTTGCGCCGGCAGGATACGGTTCTGTCAGGGTTTCCGCCGTATTGATCCAGCCCAGACAACCGCTCAAGGTGCCCAGCAGGAACAGCAGGATCAGGAAAGCGCTGGTTTTTTTCAGCCAGACCGTTTTCAGATTTCTACGCATGGTTGACCTTCCTTGTTGCCCGGATGCCGTTCAAGCGACCGTGCCGGCATCGTATCTGGTACGCCTAAGTCATACCACAAAAGGCACCTGCTGAAAAGCACCTGTCAGCGAAAAGCCAGGCAGGTGCCTGATCAGGATAGCTTAGCTGTTTTTTCAGGCTAGAAGCATACGGTCATTATCCAGTACCGTACCGCTGGCTTTTTCAAACTGATGCAGTAAATCCTCTACGGTCAGCGCCTGTTTTTCGCTGCCGCGGATATCCAGGATGATCTGGCCGGCATGCATCATGATCAGGCGGTTGCCGTATTGGATGGCTTCACGCATGTTGTGCGTGATCATCAGCGTGGTCAGGTTGTTTTCCTCAATTAGCTGCCGGGTCAGATCCAGTACTCGGGCACCGGTTTTCGGGTCAAGTGCCGCCGTGTGCTCATCGAGCAGCAAAATGCTGGGTTTACGCAAGGTCGCCATCAATAAGGTCAAGGCCTGGCGCTGTCCGCCGGACAAACGGCGGACCTTGGTGCTCATGCGCCCCTCCAGTCCGAGCCCGAAATCCTGCAGCGTCTTCCGGTAGGACGCGCGTTCATCTTTCCGGATGCCCCAGCTGAGCCCGCGCCGGTTGCCGCGCCTGGCTGCCAGGGCAAGATTCTCATCGATGCCCATATCGCCGGCGGTCCCCTGCATCGGATCCTGGAACACACGGCCCAGGTAACTGGCCCGCTTGTGTTCCGGCAGCCAGGTAACATTCTGGTTTTCAATCAGGACCTGGCCGCTTTCCGGAAAATACTGGCCGGAGATGATATTGAGCATGGTCGACTTGCCGGCACCGTTGCCGCCAATGACTGTGACAAAATCGCCGTTATCGAGGTGCAGGTTCAAATGGTGCAGAACATGGTTCTCATTTGGCGTGCCCGGATAGAAGGTCATGTTGATGTTGACAAGGTCAAGCATGGCGATCCCTCCTGCGCAAGTCAAACTGTTTGGCCTGCGCACGGAGCGTAGGCAGGTAAAGGGCCAGAGCCACAAGGATGGCCGTAAAAAGCTTCATGTCTGTCGAACTTAAACCGGCACGCAGCACCAGGGCAATGACAATGCGGTAAACGACAGCGCCCACAATAACGCCGGTCAGGCGCAGATAGAACGTTGATTTTAAGAACAGCACCTCGCCGATGATGATCGCCGCCAGGCCGATGACGATAGCGCCGGTGCCCATGCCGATGTCGCCATAACCTTGCTGCTGGGCAATCAGCCCGCCGGACAAGGCCACCAGGCCGTTGCCCAGCGCGAGAGCCAGGATGATCGTTGTATCCGTGTGGACACCCAACGCGCGGATCATGCGCGGGTTGTCCCCGGTTGCCCGGATGGCACTGCCGATCTCAGTACCGAAAAACCAGTACATGAGGGCGACAACAACGACGGTAAATAGGAAGGCCAGCAAGAGCGTGACCCAGCGGTCGGGGAACCCCAGCGCCTGAACCCGGGTAAACAGGGTCTCGATGCGCAGCAGGGAGATGTTAGGTGAACCCATGACACGCAGGTTGATGGAATAAAGGGCGATCTGGGTCAGGATGCTGGCCAGCAGGCCGGGAATGTGCAGCTTGGTATTGAGAAAGCCTGTGCACAAACCCGCCAGCATGCCACCGATGGTGGCGGCCAGAATCGCCAGCAGAGGATTCACGCCGTTCAGCACCATTAACGCGGAGAGGGCACCACCCAGGGTGAAACTACCGTCAACCGTCAGGTCGGCGAAATTCAGCACACGAAAGGTGATATAGACACCCAGGGCCATGATGCCCCAGAGTATTCCCTGTGATACAGCGCTTTGGATGATCCAGAACATGATCCAGTGTGGCTCCTTGCTTTTTTAGCTGTCCGGTCAGGCCAGGTCAGCCTTGAGGCTCAAAGGTGTTCACGGCAGTAAGGTCAGCTGGGATCGCCACACCGATTGATTCAGCGATTTCCGTGTTGATGCTTGTTGTGACATCCTGGAGGTACTCGATTGGCATATCCGCAGGCTTGGCCCCGTCTTTAAGGATACGGACGGCCATCTCACCGGTCTGGTAGCCAAGCTTGTAGTAATCGATCCCGATGGTGGCCAGCCCGCCGGACTGCACCATGCCTTCTTCACCGACGATCACAGGCATTTTAGCCGGTTCCGCCACCAGGGTCACCGTTGCCATCGCTTTGGCAACCGTGTTGTCTGTCGGTATGTAGATGGCGTCCACTTTGTCCAGGACAGACTCAACCACCTGCTGGATTTCGTTGGATGAAGAAACGGTTGCTTCGACAACCTCAAGACCGAGCGCTTCTGCCGCAGCCTTGGCCAGGTTGGCCTGGAACACGGAGTTGGATTCGCTGGATGTGTAGAGGATGGCTACCTTCTGGGCATCCGGCAGCAGCTTCTTGAGCAGGTCGAACTGCTCGCGGACCGGCGTCAGGTCAGATGTGCCGGAGACATTGCCGCCGGGCTTCTCATTGCTGTCAACCAGTTTGGCATCCTGCGGGTCGGTTACAGCAGTCACCAGGATGGGGATCTCCTTGATCACATTGGCCGCGGCCTGGGCTGCCTGTGTGGCGATCGCCAGGATCAGATCCATGTTGTCGTTGAGAAACTGGGTGGCGATGGTCTGGCAGTTGGCTTGCTCGCCCTGCCCGTTCTGATAGCTGATGCTGATGTTCTCCCCATCGATGTAGCCGGCTGCCTTGAGCGCGTCGACAAAACCCTGGTAAGAAGCATCCAGAGCAGGATGCTCAACCAGCTGCACAATGCCGATTTTAATCTTGCCGGACTGGTTGTCGCAGCCGGACAAAGACAAAAGGCTCAGTGCAAGGATCATGATCAGGGAAATGATAACTTTAAAAGACTTGTTCATGGACAATTCCTCCCGTACTACCGTATGAAATAGGATAATCCTACTGCTGCATGCCCGTGCATACAGCCCTGCAAGGGTCAATTTTAACACTGGCCGGAGGCCCTTGTCAACAAGCCTGCGAAGCCTCCAATATAGGGATTTCAGACCTGATTGCCTGATTATGGCGGTGACCTTCAAAGCCCTTTGGCAGTCTCCGTCGTAGGCTGGAAGGTTTGCATGGTCGCTTCCGCTCTCGCTGTCCCATCAGGAGACAGGAGATACGCACCGTTATCGTTTAACGTTATACCGCCTTGTTCTTCAGCATAATGAACACCGGAAACCATGGACGAAACGACATTTCCGCCCAGGCGTGCATACCCTAGTTTTTTCGCCGCTTCGCGAAGCAAATCGTCCCGGCCCATGCTGATTTGTTCATATAAAACGGTATAGATTGCATTGGCGGTTTCTTGAACAGGCACATCTTTTACATCGCGTTTGGCCGCACCGGTACCCGAAACACGGTACCCGGCATAAGCCTCGGGCTTCTGGTCTGATCGCCAATAGAAGGTATCGCCATCATGAACGGTCTTTTTGAGCATCATCCTGAGGCATACTTCATCCATTCTCGCCTGGATTCTGTTTCCTGACCTGGCTATGCCAAAACTCTGCAGCACCCGCCGTGTCAGCAACCTTTCACTTACAGGAGCTTCATGGGCAAGGACCGCGCTGACTTTTGCCTGAATGGCCTTGATCATGCCCGGGTGTAAAAACTGATCAGGATTCAAGCTTTGCCTATACAGTTTGGCTGGCGCGTACAAAGGTGCTTCAACGATGACCTGTTTCTTTTCAACCCGTTGAGCAGGCAGTTTGACCTGTTGCTCAATGGCTGTGTGTTGAACGGCTACCGGCACAACAGCAGGTATGCCTTCTTCTGGAACGGGTTTCTGCTTTGGCGGGTTTTCTGCCTCCTTCAGTTTTGAGACAATACGTTTTATTTCCCTGCCGCTGTTATCCCACCAGTCCATGGACCAGACGCGATGAACGCGCCAACCCAGACCTTTTAAAACA
>JAAYLM010000120.1 GCA_012521915.1 Oscillospiraceae bacterium
GTCCACATCATAGTCGCCGTGGACTGCGATAGGCCATTTATTTTTTAAAGCTGTCAAGATCGTCTGACAGGCAATCGCCATATCAGGCAGCAAAATTGGATCATGGAGCTGGTTCAGGTTCGGTTCAAGAAAAGAGGTGATTGACTCAGGCGTACGCATACCACGACCAGCCAGCAACCGGCTGATCAGTGAACCAGCCCCGGGTTTCGCGGGGTTTATCTGCCATTTGCGGTACCTGCCGACCACGGTGTTTTCCTTCCTGTTACAGACAGGCCCGATATCTGTATCAGACATCGGGCCTGTCGGCTTCACTGTTTTGTCTGAAGAGCCGTTCTGTTGCGGCTGTTCAGCGCTTTAGCAGGATGCCCGACCGCTCGATCTGTCACATCCCACGACCGGTCCTGCACTCAGACCCCGGCTGCACGCCACCACTTCACGAGCTGTAGCGCGGCATCTTGTTGCATTAACGTTTCCGCTTTCTGGCGGCCTCGGATTTCTTCTTGCGCTTGACACTTGGCTTTTCATAATGCTCACGCTTGCGAACTTCAGCAAGAACACCGGACCGGGCACAGGAGCGCTTGAATCTTCTCAGGGCGCTGTCAAGGGACTCGTTTTCTTTGACTCTTACTTCTGACATCTTTTTCCCTCCCCTCACGGCGATTTCTAGCTGTTCGCCTCAAGACGCTTTTTTTGCAAAAGCGACATCATGGCCTATTATACTCGCTCTGCGGCACCGGCGTCAACTGCAACCGCATTACAGCGCAAGGGTCATAATCAACAAGACCAGGGTGCCTTGACACCTTAGAGCAGTTTTTCGCCCAGCTTCTGTCCACCTATCAGGTGAAAGTGAATGTGGGGAATCGTCTGCCCGCCATCTGGCCCACAGTTGTTGATCAGGCGGAAACCTTGCGTGACACCGACCTTGGCGGCAATCTCCGGAAGAGCCCGCAGAACCGCTCCCATGAGATCCAGACCATCTTCTGCCGCAGCCAGCTCCAGAATATCCTTTATGTGCCGCCGGGGCACAACCAGCAGATGGACGGGCGCGACGGGGTTGATGTCACGAAAGACAACCATGTTTTCATTCTGGTAAACCAGGTCTGCCGAAATGTCACCAGCGATAATGCGGCAAAAAATACAATCTTGCATCGTCATCCTATCCTTCCCCGGATGCCAGGCGGTCAGCCGCCAGCTGCGTTCAGTTTTTCCTGTATAAGCTGATTGAGTGCTTCCAGTGCCTCTTGGATATGTTCAGGCTGTTTGCCGCCGGCCTGTGCCATGTCCGGTCGGCCGCCACCACCGCCGCCCGTCATGCGGGCTGCTTCCCGGATCAGGTCACCGGCCCGCAGACCGGCTTTGATTGCCCGGGGGGATGCCATGGCCACCCAAAGGGCCTTGTCGCCCAATGTCGCTGCCAGGATGATCAGGTAATCCGGCAGCTGGTCACGCACCCGGTCTGCCGCTTCACGCAGCTGGCCAACATCGTTAACCGGGACATCTGACAGCAGGACATTCAGGTCGCCCATGACCGTCACCTGCGCAGTCAAATCACTGGCTGCGGCGGCCAGCCTGACTTTTTCTGCTTCATGCAGGCTTTTCTCCAATTGCTTGTTTCGATCCAGCAGTTGACTGATGCGGGAAGGCAGATCCGCCACACGAACACGCAACTGCTCAGTGCTCTCCTGCAGCAGGCGGTTCTGTTGCCGGGCCAGTTCCCATGCTGCCAGTCCGGTGACGCCTTCAATGCGGCGTACTCCGGAAGCGATGCCGCTCTCACTGATCAGGCGAAACTGGCAGGCTTCAGCTGAACGCTGTAAATGCGTGCCCCCGCACAGTTCTTTGCTGAATTGCCCGACAGAGACCACCCGTACCTGATCGCCGTATTTTTCGTCGAATAAGGCAACGGCGCCGCTCTGACGCGCTTCATCCA
>JAAYLM010000121.1 GCA_012521915.1 Oscillospiraceae bacterium
CAAAGCTCATGGTGTATATTTTGTGCTTATTCATAGTCATTCAACCTCTCAAATATAGGTAAATTGGATTGCTATTTGAAATTAACAACAATTTTATTGTATTACAGAATCATAAATTTTGTAGTCACATATGCTTTTTGCTTAAACCATTTTATGCCAGGAATCATCGGGACTTGCTCGCCTCAAGCAAGTCCCGACACCAGCTATCGGTTATAGCTTATTCATCCTGATCCAAAAGCTCCCTTAAATTTATCAATCCACCTTTTATTGATTCGCAAACAGTCATTTTGCTCACACCTTCAGCTTCTGCGATATCAGTCATGCTCATCGCCAGAAAAAAGTGAGCATAAATTCGCTTAGCTTGCTTTTCCGGCAGTTCCAGAATAGCTAGATATATGCGTTCGTTGAACTGCTTTCTTTCATATGCTTCGTATTGCGAGTCTGGCTGCCGCAGCATGCTATTTTGTATCACAAGAGCCACTTTCATGCTGCGTATAAACTGTCGCAGCCAAAGTATTCAGCGTGCATGACAGGGGAATTACTGTTGTCGGGGCAAATGGCAATATTTTTATCAGCTACGCTATTTGCAGACTTTTCTATCTATGTTTATAATGAGTCATCTTCTGCCGTTCGTTGATAGGTTATTCGCTCGAGAAAGGTCTGTCTTGACAGGTTGAGGTGTTGATTTGAACCAGATGCCGTTGGCCCTGGAAAAGGTGATGAAACAGATTCTGATTGCGTCTGTTTTGATCAATCTGGCTTTGTTTGCCATGCTTTCAGCCGGTTTCATAACTGTTTCAGAGGCGCAGATGCGCTGGGCCGGCGGTGTTTTTCTCATGCTGTTTGTCTGCACACATGGCTGGTACCGCTATGGCCTTTACCGGATGGTGCTGTTTTTTTGCATCACACTGGTTGTCACCTGGTCTTTGGAGTCGCTGAGCATTGTCACTGGCTTTCCCTTCGGCCAATTCGTTTATTCAGACAAGCTGGGTGAAAAAATCGGCCATGTGCCGATTATGATTTTTCCAGCCTACTTTTTCAATGGTTATCTGGCCTGGACAACGAGTCAGCTGTTCTGGGGGAAGCAAGGAACAGGCATCACAAAAAAACAGCTTTTCCTGCTGCCGCCGACTTCCGCCTTGCTCATGGTTGCCTGGAATGCCTCTTTTGATCCCATTATGTCGACGTTGCAGGGCTATTGGACTTGGCAAAACGGCGGCGCCTATTTTGGTGTGCCATTATCCAATTTCGCCGGCTGGTTTGTAACCGTCTATCTGTTTTTCCAAATCTTTGCCTTTGTCCTTTATCGTTTCAGCGCGGACAGCCCAATTGCAGTCGGGCGTTATTACTGGTCTTTGATTCCCGTGATGTATGGCATACAAGGGCTGCCGTATTTTCTCTATCCCTTTTTTCGCAGTCAGGATGTTACTATCTACCGTTCCATGGCTCTGGTCACCGCCATGGCTATGTTTCTGCCGGCGATTCTAAGCTTTGTCGCTTCATACACCCGCGATCATCGCGACCAGTGGCGACAGACTGACTGATCCGTGTCCCTCTGAACCGTACAGGACAAGAACAAAAGACAGGCTGTCTGCCGATCTTTGTTTGTGTTAGACTGATAAAACAAGGGAATCATGATAAGAGGGGGAAAAATGGATCATTTTGCAGCTTCAGGTCCTTACAGCCACTTTGAAAAATATGAATGGTGCAACACCTGGTGGGAAAACGCCAATGACACCTTGCTGTCCCGGGTGTTGCTGATCGGCGATTCAATCGCGGTTGGCTATCATCCTTTTGTAAAAGAAAGACTGGCTGGTCAGGCGAATGCCGACCTGTTTGCTTCTTCAAGAGCTGTCGATGCGCCCGCATTCAAACTGGAAATTGCACACATGCTGGCCTTGAACGCCTACCGGGTGATTCACTTGAATAACGGTTTGCACGGCTGGCATGTGCCTGTGGAACGCTACCGCTCCGAGCTTGCAGCAATTGTCGCACAGATCAGATCGGCACAGCCTCATGCGAAACTGATTCTGGCGACCATAACACCCATCTCAGGTCAAATTGCGGCTGCAAATTCCGGTTGTAACACGCAGACCATCCAGGATCGTAACCGTGTCGTCACGGAGACAGCAGATCAAAATCATTTTCTGGTGAATGACTTGTACCGCCTCATGACGGGCAGGGACAAAGTCCAAAGCGAGGATGGCGTTCATTATCTTGATGAAGGGAAGCGGATCATGGCAGACCAGGTAGCTGCGCTGATCCGGGACAGCCTGGCATCAGCTTAGAGATTGTTAAGTGAAATTTGCTTGAGCAGTTTCCCGATAACTGGAAGCTGACGACTCCTGACCAGATGCAGACAGCATCTTTGGGACAGCAGCTGTCGCCAATCACTTCGACAATGTGATTTCCAGGCCCTGATCCACAATCTCTGCGCTATCACCGATGCCTATTGTAAATGCCTCGCCGGTTTGAACCTGTACGGCCGGTTCGCGGTTGCCGCACCCGGCCATCAGCAGCAGGAGAAGCAAAATGAGCAGAACGCTCACGATAACCTGCGGTTGCTGGCACCGGTTTTGGCCTGAATGAGAGCGGTATCCTGTCCGGTCAAGGTGCGGACAAATCGCTTCCGGGTTGTCAGCTGGGCCATTTCTCTGCACCTCCTTTCCTTCCATATCCTGGTTGGAGCAACTAAACCCAGTAAAACGCAAACGAACAGCAAAGCGACCGGTCAGAGCCTGACTTCATCTGATCCTTTCCCTTGCTGTTTAGATGCTTCAGAAAGTTCCTGATCCCATTCAAGATGACCGTATCCAGGAGGTGCTTTCGCTTCCATCCAGTCCATAAAATCATGCCACATAGCTATCGTCCAAGCCGTATCGATCTGTGCCGTTGTGTATTTTTTCTCATTAAGCCGTTCAAATCCAAACAGATCCCGAACATGCGATTTTTCCGCACCGATCACACAGATTTCTGCCAGATGAGGTGGAATGAACAACACACCTGCCGGTGTACCCAAAACGACATCGCCCGGCATGCAGATAGCCTTGCCGATACGACAGGGCGCGTTCATGCTCGTCATGGTCACATCACCAATGCCGGTGGGATCATTGCCGCGATAAAAAACCTGAATGGCATCAATCTGCATCACCTGCTGAACATCACGGATGCCGCCCCAAATGACCGCACCGCCTCTTTTCGTCCGCGCAGCGATTGCTGTTGACAGATTGCCGCCAACATAAGTACCCTGGAATATTTTATCAAACAGGTCAACAACAACGACGTCGTCTTCCTGCAGCGAGTCAATCACCCATTGATTAAAAAAACCGTTGCGCCCTTCTGCCTCATGTCCGTAATTCAGCAGATAATCGTTCAGATCCGGTCGCAGGGGCACCATAACGGCTGTGACAGCCCGGCCAACCAGGATTTTGTCCGGGTGGATCATCTTCAGTTCACCTTCGAACTGATATCGATATCCCTGTGACCACAGCGGTGCCCAGGCCTCTTCCAGCGTGACCTTGTGCATCCGGTTCAAGATATCATCCGGCACCCGTGGCCTGCCGTTGGGAAATCGGTCGCCCTTCCAAAGAGGTGTCCATTGCAGGATATCGGTTCGGCAGTCAAATTCCATATTGTGCACTCCATTCTGCTCATATGTCGCATGGGATCATGCGGTTTTTGGTCAACGGCGAATTTTAACGATCGCGTCACAAATAACCGGCGCGTTTTCGTGAAGCGTTGACGCGCCAATCGCATTGCGCGCGTGCAGGCCTCTTTCTCCCAGGATTTCTGTCAGCAGATCGGAAAAACCGTCTGAAACCTGGTTGATCGAGCTAAAACCCTTGGTGGTGCTGACCATCGATACAACCTTGACCACATAGTCTACACGATCAAGATCGCCCAAGGCAACACGTATGATCTGAAGCATATTCAATCCGACCAGGCGAGCAGCCTGGTGGCCTTGCTCAATGGTCAGATCAGATCCCAGCCTACCCTTGAAAGCAAGCGTTCCATCAGCCCCATATGGCGCAACGCCGCCGATAAAAAGCAGATCATCAATGATCTTGTACGGCGTGACGCCTTGTCCCTTTAGTCGCTGTTTTGGAAAGGACAGTCCCTGTTCCGATAATCTGTCTTCTGCTGTACCCATTTG
>JAAYLM010000122.1 GCA_012521915.1 Oscillospiraceae bacterium
CCTGACGGATAACCGCCACATCTGTGATGTGGAATGCGAAAGAGTAGTAACCATTCATGAAAATGAGTTGTCATTGCTCTTCAGACAAGTGAATATCGTTTAAGGAAGAGCCAATGACCGAGTTTTTTCGGAAAGAAAGCAAATCTTTAGATTGATCCATTGCTTGTTAGATGTAACTTTCGCACAAAAGGGTTGACGTTATTGTACAGGCTCGATAGGGTTCGCTGGAACCCTTTTTTTTTGTTTTTTCAAGAGCCCTTACTGATTTCTGCGATGTAGGGAATGTTACGTCCTTTTTCCAAAACATCCATACCGTAGCCAATCAGCCGTTCTTCAGAAATCATGAACCCGCAGTAGGCAATGGGCACATTGATCAGTTGCTCGTCAGGATTCAATAAAAGTGTACATACTTTTATACTGGCCGGCATCCGTGCCTGTAAAGACTGGACAAGATAGCCGGTTGTCATGCCGGTTCGGATAATATCTTCAACCAGCAGTACATGTTTGCCAGTGATTTCCAGGTCAAGGTCTTTGGTAATGCGAACAATGCCCTTTTGATTTGTGCTGGTCGGATAGGTACCGATCGCAATGAAATCGAGCTGGACAGGCAGCTTGATCGCTCTGGTCAGGTCAGCAAAGAAATAGAGGGAACCTTTCAGCACACTGACCAGGATTAAATCATTGTCTGCATAATCACGACTGATTTCCTGACCGAGCTCCTCGATTCGGTGCTGGATTTTTGTTTCACTGTATTTAATTTTATGTTGCGATGGATCCATCATGTCGCTATATGCTCCTTTTAAGGCTCATCACTGCTTTTGAATCGTTCGAGCAAAGACTGGAAATTTTTGCGGTAGACAATTCTTACATGGATGCCTGGATAAAGCTCCTGCAATTTTTTGGCTTTTTTATTTTTACGGGTGACATATTTTTGACTCATGGTGGTAAGCTCAAGATATGTATTGAAACGAGGCAGGTAAAAATCAGGCGAGAAGGCTAGTGTGACATTTCCTTCAGCGTCCCATTCGATTGGAAATGTTCTTGGCCCATAAACCCAGTCGATCTGGTACATATCCAGAATCCGGGCAAACGCTTCTTCAGATTTGTTCTTGAAAAGCGGCTGGGCTGTTTGGTGTTCAATGACTCCCGGCCGGTCAGGTTGCTCTTGATGCTGTCCGGCCGTTTGACATTGCATCCGGATTTTTGTATTGATCTGATCAAGTAAAGTCAGGATCGTTGCTGTACAGGTTTCAACGGAAAGGTCTGCGGTGTTTAGCACCAGGTCATACCAGTCAGGGTCGGTCAAGTCTGCGGAGAAGACAGTGGAGACAAAGCGGCGGTGTTTTTTGTCAGCAGTCGTGACAATTGTGGCAGCATCTTCAGGTGTAAGATGAAAAAGGTCTGCAACGCGCCTGACCCGGACCGCTTCAGGTGCGATAATACGCAGGTGAACCGCTTCAGGATGATCTGCGAAAATTACCTGCGAACCGAAACCAACCAGTATGGCAGATTGTGAGCTGGTTAACGCAAGCAATTCCTTTTCCAGTTCGTTACGATAGCTTAAGCCGCTTTCAGAAAGTGTCAGGAAAGAACGGGCACTGTTCTGCAGTAGATGGTAGGTGTTCTTGCTTGTTTTTTCCATGAAAAACCGCTTTAGGGCGATGTCTCTTGTTAACAGCTCCCAGCCTGTTTTTTTGGCGATAACCTGGGCAATTTCATCACCATAGCTGGCCATCTGGCGCGATATGGTCAAGATCGGCAAAAAAACCCCTCCTCATCTGACAGATTCATTATAGCACAGCGCTGGTCAGCCTATCATGGGCGTAGCTTGCGCTTGCGGTATCGGCAACCAGCTTTGTTTTCATGACATTGATAAAAGCATTGGCCAGTTCAGGATCAAATTGAGAGCCGGCGCACCGTTCAATTTCCAGCAATGCATCACGATCACTCTGAGCAGACTTGTAGGTTCGATTATGTGTAATGACATCATAGGCATCAATGATGGACAATACACGGGAAAGTTTGGGTAATTTATCTCCTTTGAGGCCACTGGGATAGCCGGTTCCGTCCCATCGTTCATGGTGATGCAGGATCAGCTGGGCAATGCCGGAAAGCTCAGGTGTTGATTTTGCAATGTTATAGCCTTTTTCCGGATGTTTTTTCATGATCATCCATTCCTCCGCACTAAGGCGTCCAGTTTTGCGCAGTATGCTGTCAGGTATGCCGATCTTCCCCATGTCGTGCAGAACCGCCAGCAAACTGAGCTCCTCCAGTTCATCGATACTCAAGCCGATATGATGGCCGAACAAATGAGCGATCTCAATCATACGACCGGCATGTTCTTCGGTTTCATAGCTTTTCTCATACAGCATCTTTTTGATTGACTGCAGGATGGCATTGCGGACACTTTTACCTTCCATCAGCTTATGGCGGTACATACGGTCTTCTGCCAGCTTGAGCAAGGCCTCCATATTACTCGAACCGTCTGTATTTGTGGCACTGCCTAAAGCGAGACTTGGCCGGATGGGCGCGGCTTCGGCTTCGTCGCATAGGCGGAGGACGCGTTCTCTGATTTTCGCGGCGGCAGACTCATCAGTCCGGGGCAATATGATGGCAAACTCATCGCCGCCCCAGCGTGCGACGATATCTTCTTGACGGGTCGCCTTCCTGAGGATATCGGCTATGGCGATCAGCAAATGGTCGCCTTCCAGATGCCCGAAAATGTCATTGGCAATTTTCAGGCCGTTACAATCACCTAAAATCAGCGTGATGGGGTATTGACGACGGCTGTTGAGCCTGCGGAGCTCTTCTTCGAAAAATGTCCTGTTGTAAAGGCCGGGCAGGCTATCAAGGTAGCTGATATAACGGATTTCGTCGGCTTCTTGTTTTGCCCTGGTAATGTCACGAATGACAATCACTTCGCCATAAACGACACCATCCTGGTCAGTTATGACGGAAGAG
>JAAYLM010000123.1 GCA_012521915.1 Oscillospiraceae bacterium
TCCCCTTCCTTGTTTTATCCATGCAACTGCCGGCTGGCACCGCCATCTACCGTTATTGACGCACCTGTAATATAGGATGACATCTCGCTGGCCAGAAATAAGACAACATCAGCAACACTTGACGCGTCAGAAGCGTCCGGCTGCTGTTGTTGCAGCAGTGTCCTGTGGCCGGCGCGTACACCTGAGAGCAACTCATTGACTCTCACATTATATTCTCCGCCCTCACACGCAGCCGCCCGGGTCAGTCCGCCAATCGTGCCCATGCTCAGGGTCATGAACGGCCTGCTGAGGTAGGTTTTATAAACAGCATTGGATGAGATGTTGATGATTGAACCGTTCCTGTTTTCAATCATAGGGCCAAAAAAGGCCCGCATGGTCTGCATAACGCTTCTTTGCGTGACTTGCAACTGACGAATAACCTGTTCTTCATGATATTGAGCGATACCCGGCAACCAGTCAGCATATGGATGATTAACCAGTACAGCTGTAAACGGAAAGCGACGTTTGACGCACACGCAAAAAGATTCGACCGCCTTGCTGTCTGCCAGATCAGTCACCTGATAGAAAGAGCACGGTGATATGGATTTTATTTCTGAAAGGATGCTCTCGCCGATAGCCCGGTCAGATACGCCATAACCAACTGAAGCACCTTGCAGAGCCAGTTTTTTTACAATCTCATTCCCGCAGACATCACCAGCCGATGAAACAACGGCACACACGCCGTCCAGAAGCCGATCATATCGCTTCATGTACCGGCACCCCAATGTTCACGGAAAACCTGGTTATGAGCGATTATGTTCTGGCCGCCATTGACCTGCAGTGCTTCGCCATTCAACAACTTTGACATGTCTGAAGCCAGGAAGAGTGCCACATCCGCGATTTCATCTACCCGGCCACGCCTGGGAAGAAGCTGTGACCGCTGCCAGAAGCGCTCTGCTTCAGATGATCCAATCTCTCTTTCAAGCCTGTCACCGCATGAAGCGAGACTGACACCGGGCAGGATGCTGTTGACACGGATTCCATATGCCGCGTAATCCATGGCAAAGGCATTGGCCATGGCATAAAGCCCCCCTTTTGTCGCCGCATAGACAGAAAGCCCATTTGCTCCTGATATCGCATAATCACTGGCCAGATGGATAACAGATCCCCCATGATTCTGTTTCATGGGTTCAGCCAGCCGTTTCATGATCCGGAAGGCTGACAGCAGGTTCAATGTCATCATCTCTTCCATGGGTGCTTCTTCCTGTTCATCAATATAGGCTGGATGGCAAACACCCGCGCAGTTCAACCATACGTCCGGTGCACCAAAATCAGCAAGGTATTCGTCACACAGTAAAGCTACTGCGGCTTTGCTGCACAGATCGACTGCATAAAATACGCACACTTCTGCATGAGACACCAGACTGTCGCGCAGGCATTCACCTTTTTCCCGGTCTTTATCAGCGATCGCGACAACAGCCCCCTGGGCAGCAAACAATGACGCGCACGCACTGCCGATCTGCGAAGCACCTGCTGTAATCAGCACTTTTTTCTGCTGCAGCAACCCAGACTGACGCACCTGAAATACCTCGTTTTTAATCCCTGATACGGACGATGGCATCCACGACAACCGGATATGAGGATTCATGATTGGCTGAACCCATGGCTGCTCTGGCATGGCGTCCACGTTGTCCGAAAACGGTGACAATGACGTCTGAAAAGCCGTTGATCGCCTTGGGCATGCCCCAGAACTCACCGCCGGAATTGACCAGCCCGAGAACCTTGATCCACGCTTCAATACGATCGAGGTCTCCAAGATAGTCTTTAAGCGTACGCAGCATGCTGACGGCACACAGGCGTGCCGCCTCGTACGCTTGTTGTTCATCAAGATCCAGTCCGACACAGCCCTGCATGAGCGGCAAACCATTTTCATCAACCGGACCGTGACCTGATACATAAAGCAGATTCTTATACCGTCGAACCGGCAGAACACTCTTCCCGTTCCGTCGGACCGGATTCAACACAATGCCCATCTCCTCCAGTTTCTGTTCAGCAAACATAGAACGCCTCCGGTTTCCATGATCCAGTTTTCATTATCTTGATATCGCGATGAGCTCCTTGATCCTCTTTATGATTATTTGCATGTCTCCAGGCTTCATTGTCTGTGGATTGATCAAGACTGCTTCATCTGTTGCCGCTACAAGGATACCGGGTTCACCATTTTTGAGTTGATCAGCCAGCATTCGTGGATTCATAGCCGCTGTCGCATCTGTGAAAGATATTTTCACTCTGGGCATTGGCTGGCCGGCTTCACTGGGAAAATCGCGTACAGCGGTTAATGCTCTTTCATTAGAAAGCGCGCCGACAGCCCATTGAACCTGTTCTTCCCAGACACTCATTTCCGTTGCCATGTCTTTTTCCATATATAACCTGACCGCAGTCATCAACCCGATAATTTCCTCTTTGCCGACTTTCATCACCCGCCCGATTCCTCCGTTCGGGCAGGCAAAAGATATCATCCGGTCAATCAATTCCTTTTTTCCGACAACCAATCCGCTGCTCTGAGGTCCGCACAGACCCTTACCGCCGCTGAATATTGCCAGATCAGCGCCCCAGTCACGGGTGAATCGCCAGAGATTTTCGCGTGCCGGTAATTGTGCCGCCGCATCGACAATGACTGGAACCCCATGCCGATGGGCAATTTCAGCCACCTTGCTCAGATGAAGCTGTCTGGACATGCGGTGTTCGAAATAAAAGACGAAAAGGGCAACGGTGCCTGGTGTAATGGCTTCTTCAAGTTCCTGCTCCGCCGCTCCGGCTGCAGAACCGTACACAACAATTTTGCCACCGGCCTGCCGCAACGGGAATTCATATCCGCAGCGGTCGTAGCCATATACCAGAATTTCATTGATGCCATCATCAATAAAGGGTAATTTGTTTTTCTTTTCCGGATCGACACCGGCCAGGCACACGGCAGAAGCCAGCAGCATGCCTGAAGCTGCCCCATTAGAAACCATGGCAGCCTCATTATTCGTCCAGCGGGCAATCTGCTCTCCTGCTCTTTGCTGCAACTCAACAATGGAGACAAAGCTTTTCGACGCCTCATTCATAGCATCGACAACCTGTGCAGGCATTATGGAACCACCCATGCTGGTGACAGTGGCCAACCCGTTGATATACTTCTTCACACGCAGTTGATCATAGACGTCGTTCATGCTTCTCTTCCTCTCTGATCCATAGGCCATGCCCTGAAACCTGCTGGGTCACCCTTGCTGTTCCTGCCAGGAATGCGCTTTCCAGTATTGATCCCTGGGCGCATCTTCCCAAAGCGGCATGGACATGCCATAACCGTCAAAGACGATCTCACCGCCACGTATGGTCATTCTGCAATCCAGCTTGCTGGTACCTTTGATTTTTGCATTGCCATTATCAATATAGTCAAAATCGCCTTCGATCTTTGTGATGAGCGCTATGTCGGCACAGCTCCCAACAGAAAGATTACCCAGATCCGGCCGGTTGATTGCCAAGGCCGGTTTGTAAGTCGACCTGAGGATCACATCCTCCAGTGACATCCCCATGTTATGGAATTTTCCCATTGTATGCAGCATACTTTGCGCCGCGCCCCGAATGCTGCCCGTATGCAGATCGGTTGATATCGTGGCGGGCGGAAATCCATCGCGCAAAGCCTGTTGGCCGTTTCTGAACCAGAAACTGCCGCTGCCGTGCCCGACATCAAACAAAACGCCGCGCTCTCTTGCCTTCCACATATAGTCGTAAACTTTGCCCTTTTCATCAACAGTGGGGAACTGCTGCGCAAACACATGCGTATGTATATCGCCCGGCCGCAGTTTATCGGTAACAAATTCAGCGTAAGGAGAATGATCATAGGATACGCCAAAGTCGACCATGCACGGTTTCCCGCAAAGTACTCCGGCTTCGATGGCCTTGTCAACAGAGCCCCATGCCGGGTTTTCACGGTCATAGCCACCTTTTCCGCCCGGTCGGTAATGAGCCGATTTGATACCGACAAGGTGCTCGGGAAATGCCTTGATCACTGAAGCGACAATTTCCGGATGCATAAACTTGCAGTACTGTTCTGATGCCATGTCCATCATGCCCTGGTCTGATATATTGAGGAATGCCAAAACACGACAAACGGACTTATCGATCACGCTTTCCTTAAAATAGATAAAGTCGCGCCAGCCTACCGAACCAGCATCAACCGTTGTTGTGCAGCCGGCTTTTAACAAATGATCATCTGCGTTAACACATGCGAGTCCAACATAAGGGAACACTGGGTATACATGGGTGTGAATATCGACGATGCCTGGTATCACGTAACAGCCCTTTGCATCAATGACCTTCTCAGCCGTATCGCTCTTGATGCTTGGCGATAGACACGCCACTTTCCCATCCTGAATCGCCAGATCCATCTTTGCATTGATCTGATTGGCCGGATCGACGACATGAGCATTCTGCAGTAGCAGATGATAATGATCCGCATTCTCCATCATATTATCCTCCGAAATTTACAGGGAAAAAATAGAACTTTATAGTACAAGTTATAGCTACAGCATTCACCGTTTGTCAATTTATGTCATTCAGCGCCGGCATCGACTTCATTCAGGAACAAAACAGAGCTTGACGTCGTGCGCATATCATGTATATAGATAAGCCGGCAATAAAAGCAACAGATCTCTGCTCTGCTGCAAAACATGGGATTATGATACAATGTTTTTAAGATAATCGGTCGTGATTTTTCACAACCTGTAAGACAGCTGAGCAGGAGGTCATCAGATTAATGGGCTTTTGGTTGTTCATGTTTTTGTTTAACTTGATTTTGCCGCTGATGTTGATCGGGTTTGGCCGATTATTTTGCCATCATGCGCCGAGTGAGATCAACAGCGTCTTTGGTTATCGTACCAGACGTTCGATGCTCAATCAGGACACCTGGCAGTTTGCCCACAAGCATATCGGCAAAACCTGGAAAAGACTTGGTTTGGTGCTACTCCTTTCATCTGCCATCGCGATGATCTTTTTGTTCAGCCGAAAAATCGATCTGGTTGGCCGTTTCGGCAGCCTCATCACCGGCATCCAGGTTGTCTTTTTGATTGCTTCAGTCTTCCCCACGGAGTCCGCCCTTAAGCAAACGTTTGATGAAAAGGGCGAAAGAAAGGAGCCGCAGCGATAATCGCTGCAGCCCCCTGTTCTTCCGGAAGTTGGATTTTATTCATAACACAACTTTCCATCTTGTTACACAACTTTCTGCTGTCTGGTGGTCTTTTTAACCGCATCTATATCGTACTAGCTGTGTTATTTAGCCGGGCACCTTTGGGTTTCCCGGGGAAGCGGCTTTGGGGTGCGCCTGCACTCAGGACACAGCCCTTCAAAGGTCATGCGATGATAGCTGATCAGATAGCCGGTTTCACGCTCTATCGCCTGGTCAAAATCTGCCCGATAAGGCAGTGGAACATCCATCAAGACGCCACAGCCAACACACAGCAAGTGGTAATGCGGCGCCACATGCCAGTCGAAGCGATCTGCCCCGGTCATTTTGACTTGCCGGATTTCACCGCTTTCTGCCAGTCGTTTCAAGTTGCGGTAAACCGTCCCGCGGCTGATGCGGTGTTCTTTTTTACGTACCTCCTGGTAGATCTGGTCGGCGCTTGGGTGGTCACGATGCGATCTGACAGCATCAGCCACCAGCTGGCGCTGATAGGTGCTGCGCTGAGCTTTCATATTTCTCCACTCCTGACCTGACGCACAATCCGGTTTAGTCCACGTCAGCGGACAGCGTAGCACGGTTGAGCTCGTTGTTGTTCAGTTTTTCCAGCTCAGCTACCTTGTCCGGGCAAAGACCCAGGGCTTCGATCAGGCGGCGGCCGTATTCAGGATCGGCCTTGAGCGCATGGACTGCATGACGGTACTTGATGTTTTTGGTCACCGAGGCCATGTCAGTGGCTGTGTTGTGGATCAGAAGCGCTTTCTTGTCTTCTGTCATGACGCGCCAGAGGTTGCCGCCGGCGCGGAAACAGTCATCGGTCGGATCATCTTTGGGATCATAACGCCACATCGCACCTTCAAGGGCCATCGGCGGTTCAGCGACTTCCGGCTGGGCGGTCCAGAAGCCTGCGCTGTTCGGCGTATAGGCCGGAGCCGCGCCGTAGTTGCCGTCTACGCGCATCGCGCCGTCGCGGTGGTATTCGTTGACCGCAACCTTTGCCCTGTTGACAGGAATCTGGTTATGGTTAATGCCCAGGCGATAGCGCTGTGCATCACCGTAGGAGAACAAGCGCCCCTGCAGGAAGCGATCCGGTGAAAAACCGATACCGGGCACGACATGGGCCGGTGTGAAAGCAGCCTGCTCTACCTCGGCAAAATAGTTTTCCGGATTGCGGTTTAGTTCATACATACCCACTTCGATCAATGGATACTCGGCATGAGGCCAGATTTTCGTGATGTCAAAGGGATTCTCATAGTGGTTTATGGCCTGTTCTTCTGTCATAACCTGAATGTACATGGTCCATTTGGGGAAACCACCCCGCTCGATTGTCTCGAACAGATCCTTGCCATGGGACTCGCGATCAATGCCGTTTATTTCAGCCGCCTCTTCGTTGGTCAGGTTTTTAATGCCCTGCTGGGTCCTGAAATGGAACTTGCACCACACACGTTCGTTCTTTTCGTTGTACAGGGAAAAGGTGTGCTCGCCATAGAAGTGCATATTGCGGAAGGAAGCAGGGATGCCGCGGTCGGACATCACGACCGTGATCTGGTGAAAACACTCAGGCAGCAACGTCCAGAAATCCCAGTTATTCTGGGCGGAGCGGCGCCCGGTTTTCGGATCACGCTTCACAGCACGGTTGAGATCGGAGAAGTTGTGCACATCGCGGATGAAGAAAGTGGGCGTATTGTTGCCCACCAGGTCCCAGTTGCCTTCTGAAGTGTAAAACTTAGTCGCTACGCCACGAATGTCGCGCTCACAGTCCGCCGCGCCACGTTCACCAGCAACGGTAGAAAAACGCGTGAACGCCTCGGTGACCGCGCCCGGCTGGAGCACCTTGGCTTTCGTATACTTCGATATGTCGTGTGTGACGGTCAGTTTGCCATATGCGCCCCAGCCCTTGGCGTGCATGCGACGCTCAGGGATCACTTCCCGGTTGAAGTGGGCCATCTTTTCCATCAGCCACACGTCCTGCATCACGACTGGTCCACGCGGTCCCGCGGTGATCGAATTCTCGTTATCAGCAACGGGCGCGCCGACCTCATTGGTCAGTTTTTTGTAATCGTCCATCTTGTTCAGCCTCCTTTTTTATGATTAACGGGCTGTAACCCGCGAATCTCTCAAGCAAACACGCGCTCGAACATATACAGGATCCAAAGGTAGGCGCAGCTCTTAGGCAGCATCAGCATGCCCAGCCTGCGTTCCTTGTGCACCCATAAAACCACCGGCAGATAAAAGGCAAAACTAAGCGTGATGGTCAGCCATACCCACTGCAAATGCATGACGGTGGCTGCGTGACGGAAATAGAAAACCGCAACAACCAGGCCCAGCAGTAAAAACGGTACATTGCGCCAGATGCCCCAGCGGACGGCTGGTTTGTTGTCCAGCCAGCGGTTCTGGGGAAAAAGGCTCAAGGCAATACGAATGGCTGCCAGGGCATAACCGATGGCCAGATAAAGGTTTTGTGGCGGAGTCGTTGTTAGCCGTACCCCGGTTTCGAGCAACAGCAGATAAA
>JAAYLM010000124.1 GCA_012521915.1 Oscillospiraceae bacterium
CGGTCTATTCCACGGAGTTTACGGTGCGTGAGCATACGCGTGTGAAATTGGAGCTTACTACGCTCGACGTGGCGGAGGTATTCGTGAACGGAGTGAGTGCAGGCAAACGGCTGTGGGCGCCATATGCGGTTGATTTGACGGAGTTTGTGGTCCCAGGTAAGAATAAACTGGAAATACATGTTACTAGTACGCTTTCGAATCTACTGTTTACCCAGACACCGTCAGGAATCGGTGATGCTAGATTATTGATAAAGTAAAAGAAGGAGATAGATGAAAATTGAAGTGTGATGTAAACATAACTCCTAATTAAGCCCCACGCTATGCGTGGGAGAACGGAATAGGAGGTGCCGATCCCAAATCAAGAAAGCCCTCCTCTGATATACTGACAAAGGTTTCGCAAGCCAAAGTCACAATCAGAGGAGGGCAACAAAGATGATAGATACCAGTCTATCACACACCAAATGGAATTGCACATACCATATCGTATTCATCCCGAAGTATCGCCGAAAAGTGATGTATGGGGAAGTCAGAAAAGAAATCGGTGAAATTCTGAGGAAGTTGTGTACCTATAAAGGGGTCGAAATACTGGATGGATCAGTCTGCATCGATCATATCCACTTATGTGTGAAAATACCACCCAAATTCAGCGTTTCAGAGTTCATGGGGTATCTGAAAGGGAAGAGCGCACTGATGATCTTCGACAAACATCCGGAATATAAACAAAAAGGGAACCGGCATTTCTGGGCACAAGGGTACTTCGTCGATACGGTCGGACGCAATGAGCAAGATATCAGAAAGTACATAAAGCAGCAGGTCGACGCAGATATGATCGAAGACGGAATCAAAAAAACATAACCCCTTCAGGGGTTGCAGGTACTATTGGCTTGCGAAGCCACGCCTTTAGGCGTAGCCAGTATCATGCCCTTATAGGGCGAAAATCAAACCACCCGTTGAACGGGTGGTTACGTGATTATGCCCGCCATCTCAAGGTGCAGCCGGAAATGGCCCTGAACCGGTCGACAGAGAAATTCATCCGGCGGTTCGCTGCCCTGGAGGCGCGCGCGGAAGCGAGCAACCTGAAGCTTGGCGCGTTGTCGCTGTCTGAAATGGACCGGCTCTGGGATGATGTCAAACAGGACGAGAAAGGTGGAAAGAGCGATGCGTCTCGATAAATTTTTAAAAGTCTCACGCCTGGTCAAGCGGCGCACCGTCGCCAACGAAATCTGCGCGGCCGGCCGTGTCCAGATCAATGGCCGCCCGGCCAAACCGGGTGCGGAGGTTAAGCCGGGTGATATCCTCGAGATCGGGTTTGGTTCGGGACGCACGCAGGTCAGAATCCTGCAGCTGCGCGAAACCGTGCGCAAGGAAGAGGCCGCCGATTTGTACGAGATTCTGAAAACGCCGTCCGACCCCGCCTGACGTTGTTACAGCCGCGTTACAGCGGCGTTAAATTGAGTCGCCGGTCGCACCAGGGGACTTGGAACCGTTGTATTCATTGGGGCTGTTCTTTACAATGAAGACGGCGGGCCGAAAAGGCGATGAAATAATTTTCATCTGTGATAGCCATTGGCCCGGCGAGAGGTGAAAGACAGCATGGAAGCCGTTCGGCGACAACCGTATCGATCCGTCAACCACAGCAAAATCCTTTTCAGGATCCTGATCGGGATGCTGTTGGTCGTTGTGCTGGCGTCGGCGATCGCGATTTATTTCGAGCAGGAGAAGCAGCTGGCCCGGATCGAGGCGCGCCGGGAAGCGCTGGCTGGCAAGCTCCAGGAAGCGGCTGCCGAGTTGTCCGAGATGCGCGAACTGCAGCAGATTGTCGGCAGCGATGCCTATATTGAGCGTGTTGCCCGGGAACAGCTGGGCATGGTTCGCCCCGGCGAAGTTGTCTTCACAGACCGGTAAAGCGGCAAAGCGCGTCCTGGCAAAGGGATAAATGCCAAAACGCAAGCGTTTACGGCAGGCGCCGGCGTTTGATCCCATGAATTGAATAGTACAAAAATCGGCTGCTTTGCCTCAAACTGGTTGACAAAGCAGCCTTTTGATATAATAATCAATTATACGCATTCGCCTGGAATCCGGTTAGCCGTTCCCAATCGGGCTTGCCTGTATTGATCCGGAAGAACTGGCAAATGGAATATGAGGAGGAAGATTGTCACATGAGAAAGACCAGACCGATTAAACTGCTGTCGGTATTGCTCATGCTAGCGATGGCGGTCACGCTCTTTGCGGCCTGTACCGAAAAAGAGACAACGACCACGACCACCGCCGGCACGACGACGACCAAAGCCACCACGACCACACAGGCAACGACCACCACGGAAGCAACCACCACCCGTTTCCGTCAGACCACGCCGCTCGTTGTTGGCTATTCGCCTTTCAGCGAGAAGTTCAGCCCCTTCTTTGCCGACACGGCGTATGACAACGATGTTGTTTCCATGACGGCCGCCGGGCTGCTCACAACGGACAGAACCGGTGCTATCGTCTACAACGCCATCGAAGGCGAGAAGCTCGACTACAACGGTACCGAATACGAGTACAAGGGTATCGCCAATGTCAAGGTTGACTACAACGAGTCCACCGACAAGACAACCTATACCTGGACCATCCGCGACGCCGTCATGTTCAGCGACGGCGAACTGATGACCGCGGACGACATCATCTTCACCTATTATGTCTATTCCGATCCCAGCTACACGGGTTCGACAACCCTGTACTCGGTTCCGATCCTGGGCATGAAAGACTACCGCACCCAGAC
>JAAYLM010000125.1 GCA_012521915.1 Oscillospiraceae bacterium
ATTACCATCTCCAAAGAGCAGTCCAAGCGCCTTTATGATCTGGTCAAGTCCTTGCAGCCGCAATGCCTGGTTAATTCACGCATCGGCAATGGTATGGGCGATTACGAAAGCCTGGGCGACAACCTCTTGCCGACCATACCCTTAAGCATCCCCGCTGAATCGCCGGTGACCATGAATGACACCTGGGGGTACAAATCCTACGACAATAACTGGAAAAGCAGCCGGGATATCATCGGCAAACTGGCTCGTCTGGCGGGTAAGAACGCCAACCTGCTGCTGAACATCGGTCCGCGGGGTGACGGGTCTGTTCCGGAGGACTGCGTGCGTGTTCTGCAGGAAGTCGGGCAGTGGACACGAGCCCATGAGGAAGCAATCTACGGAACGCGGGGCAATCCGTTCCGGCATGATTTGCCCTGGGGATCCATAACAGCACGCTCTGATAAACTCTATTGTTTTCTAGACAACAGCCGGCAGTCTCAACTGACGCTGAATGGTCTGAACAACCAGGCCTGTCAGGTGGTTTCCCTGTGCGACGGCCATCAGCTGCCGTTCAGCCAGGAACCGCTTAACGAGAGCACATCACTGACGGTCGGCCTGAGGCCGACAGATGATCCCATGCCCGTTTACCGGATTGACCTGGATGGGCCGCCAGATTGCTCAAAGCAGGTTTACATGCAGGATGGCGGACGCCTGCAACTTTATCCGCATCTGGCACAGGCACAGATGGATGGTGAAACGATCAGCCTGAACAGCCAGTCGCTGGGACAACGATATAAAAAGTCTGAGACCGTCAGCATCACCTCCGCCGGAACGCTGGTTGCCTGGCAGGATCCGCGTCTGACACTCAGCTGGGAGGCCTGGATTAGCCGATCCGGGCGCTATGCGATCAAGCTGCAGCTTCCTGTTCAGTACAACCAGGCGCCTCACCAGATCAGCCATCAGTTGCGTCTTACGGTCAAAAATAATGGGTACGAGCAAAGCACGCTGTGGCTTTCTGTACTGGAGAATGGTGCGGCTGAGGCGGACAAACCGTTTGAGCTGCAGCAGGGACCCTGCCGCTTCACCTTAACGCTTCAGCATGTGGCAGATGGGCAGAAGATGTCCCTGCAGCATCTGGATATCGCTCCGGTGGAATAAAAAGCGAACAAGTCGCGGCTTGCGGGAAAGGTGACAGCAGACATGCTGCAGACAGAATGGAAAAACGCCTTGAGGGCCGCTTTCCCACATACTTTGCCGATCATGGCAGGTTATATTTTTCTGGGCATGGCTTTTGGCTTTCTCATGCGCACCGAGAATCAGGGCTTGCTGATCACGCTGATGATGAGCAGCCTTGTTTATGCCGGCTCGCTCCAATATGTTGCGCTGACACTGCTTGCGGCAGCCTTCAACCCGCTGCAGGCTTTTTTGCTGACTTTGCTGGTTAACGCCCGCCATTTGTTTTATGGCCTGGCCATGGTGGAACGGTACCGCAACATGGGTGCTTATAAGCTGTATCTTATCTTTGGCCTGACCGATGAGACCTTTTCTGTGATTGGCACGACTGACGTGCCCTCAGGTGTCGATCGTCAACGGTTCTATTTCCTGATTACGTTGCTTAACCACCTTTACTGGGTGGTGGGATCAGCAGCCGGTTCTCTGCTCGGCCAGTTTTTACACTTTGACACGTCAGGCCTGGATTTTGTCCTGACTGCCTTGTTTGTCGTTATTTTCGTCAACCAGTGGCGCCTTAAGAACAATCGTGTACCTGCCCTGATCGGCTTGCTGGCCACGCTGGCCTGCCTCTGGCTGTTGGGACCGGATCAGTTTATCCTGCCGGCAATGGGCCTGATTTTGCTGTTGCTGCTGTTAAGCAGACCGCTTGATCCGGAGGCTGTGCCATGAGCCAGCCTCAGGTCGTTCTACTCATCCTTACGATGACTTTGGGTACCCAGCTGCTGCGTTTTCTGCCATTTATCCTGTTCGCCGGGAGCCAGCACACACCAGCCTGGCTGGCTTATTTGGGACGTGTATTGCCAGCAGCGATAATCAGTTTTCTGGTCGTTTACTGCTTACGCAACGTCTCCGTGGCGACAAGGCCCCACGGCATACCTGAACTGGTTGCTATTCTGCTGGTCGTGGCCTTGCAGGTCTGGAAGAAAAATACGCTGCTGAGCATTGGGTGTGGCACAGCTTTGTACATGTTTCTGCTCCAGGTCGTTTTTTAGAACTGCCAGGGACACTGGCTGAAAGGTTCACTCACCGTGCCTCAGTTAAAACAAGGTGGTGTGTCCTGTGTTGCCCATCCTGCTGGTTCAGGAGTCATCCAGAGGGTAAGTTCGCCGCCTGCATACAGTTCCTCCAGCGTGAGATAGGCTCTTTTTATAGGCTTTTCGTTCAGCGTTGCCCGCAGAACATAAATGTTTTTCTCACTGTTGTTGATGGTTCTGATGGTGAAGTTGTGCCCGTTCACGTGCAAAGTCACTTTGTGAAAAAGCGGACTGCCGATCAGGAAAACCGGCTGGCCTGCCACAGGGAACAGACCCGCCATGTTCCAGACCAGGCAGGAGGACAAACCACCTGAATCATCATTACCGGGCAGACCGCCCCTGCCTGTTGTGAACATATATTTCATGATGGCGCGCACAATTTCAGAGGTTCTATCGTGCCGGCCGATGTACAGCCAGGCGTATGGTGTTTCAAGGGCAGGTTCATTGTTGAACCCGTCAAACCGGTTCAAGGCAAGGCCTTTTTCCACCTGCTCCGCGTAATCAGGCGCTGTCGTGTCCCCGAGCTGCGTGACCGGCTCGGCGTGGTAGCCAAAAAACGCTTCCAGTTGTTCGGCGAAGCGGCCCTTGCTCAGGGCAATGCGTTCCGTCATATGCTGCATGAGCCGGAAGGCGTAATGCCAGGCACTCCCTTCATAAAACCAGCTCTGCTGCAAGATACCGTTATCGTCAAATGCATTCCGTCGATGATGAGCCAGTTGCCGCATCTCCTGTGCAGTTGGCTTATCTCCGATTTGGTCAGCCAATTGTGCGGTTAGCATACATGCTTCAGCCAGATCCAGTGTGTGCGTGATGGGCAGCTGACTGCCTTTTTCCACAAATTCGCGGTTGCTCAGAATATCTTCTTTCATCATGCCTATAATCTGCGGCCAGTCCAGTCCGGAATAACGGCGGTGGAAGGCGTCAGCCAGAACGTAATGGCAAAGACCTTTGGCCTGGTAGTTAAAAAGATCAAACCGGTCGCATAAAAGCACCGAAACAGGAAAAATTCCACTGTATCGACGGACCTGCAGCAGCGACCGGACGATCCTCTGACCATCTTCAGGGTACAGCGTTAAAATCAACGGCAGAAGTGTCTTATACTGGTCCCAGAGCGAGGCAAAGTCGACATCGTAAGGCGATTCTGCCCAGAAGGGGCTTTCATCACTGAAATCAGCCGGCTTGATCAGGCTATGGTACAGTGCCGAATAAAATTGCGTAAGTTGTTCCAGATTGTCATCCTCAACCACGATCGCGTTCAGGTAATGGTTCCAGAGGTCATAGGCTTCACAGCGGATGTCGTCGAAGCTCTGCCCGGCAGCTGCCCGGGCGTTCTTTTCGGCCTGTTCACAACTGCGCAAAGAAAAGCCGATACGCAATTCAGCGACGGAATCAGCGGCCTGGTCCTGCAGGTTGAATACACAGCCGAATGGCGTGTCAATCCCGCTGCCATCCTGGCTTCCTGCTGTGTAATCTGCTGCCATGATTCGGGATTGACCTTCCCAGATATGGCAATCCGCGGCGAATCCGACAGAGACATAGGTGTAGATGGGAACGCCTTCAATGATGATATAGCCTTTAGCGGCAGAATGCCCATCCAGCGTCAGTTGCGCTTTTACAGGCCGTGACTTGCGATCAGGAAAATCAAGGCCGCCGCTGGAAAAATCCACAGCCAGACTCCTGGATCCAGGCTGGTGGAAGATGTAGCGGTGAACCGCTACTTTTTCACCAACCGTCAGCTGCGCTGTCACATCGATTTCTTTGAGCCGTGCGCTGTAGTAGCCTGGGCTGGCCTGTTCAGCGGTTAGTGTTTGCCTGGTGTCAATCCCGGAGATATCACCAACGATAGGGATAACACGGAAATAATTGTAGTATTTTTCGATCGCCCCGGTGCCGCTGGGATGAAAATGCGTGAACCCGGCCGCACGGTATGCCGTGAAACGCTTGGGTGCTTTACCGTTGCTGTTAGGGCCGTTCAAACCGTATCCGGTGACATAAGCTCCTGACCAGGGGCATACGGAAACCATGCCCATAGGCCTGCATGCGCCCGGGTGCGTATTGCCGGTTTGCGCTTTGATGAAAAACCAGGTCGCGGCCAGTCCTGAAGGCTCCGGCAGACAGCTGTCTCCGTTGCCTAGAAACGGATCCACATATTGGGCTAGATCCCGCATATTATCGCCTCCCGACGCTCTTTCCATAACTTGTTGTTTAACATGATACCATTTTTTTGCCGGGGGAGACTGCTGCTTAATCGTTACTCAGTAACAAAAGAATCCGCGGCTGGTCTTTCGCCCAAGATGGCGGGCACGGACCATTTGTTTGAGAAGGGGGCAGGCACGGTATTTGCTGTCACCTGTTTCATCGTACAGGACATTCATGATATCCAGGACGATGTCGTTTCCAATCAGATCGGCTAAGGCAAGCGGGCCGATGGGGTGATTGGCGCCCAGTTTCATGGCACTGTCAATCGCTTCTGCCGTTGCTGTCCCTTCGAAGAGCACAGTGATGGCTTCATTGATCATCGGTATCAAAATGCGATTGACAACGAAACCTGGCGCTTCTTTTACTTGAATGGGTGTTTTGCCAATATCCTGAGCCAGTTGTGTCAGCTCAGCAACAACTTTTTCCGGAGCATCCAGCCCGGTGACAATTTCAACCAGCGGCATGACGGGAGCGGGGTTGAAAAAGTGCATGCCAATGACCGGACGGTCAAGCTCTGCAGATAATTCTGTCAGGGACAACGCAGACGTGTTGCTTGCAAATCGTGTTTCCGGCGGGCAGATCCGGGACAACGACTGAAAAAGGCTTTTCTTCACGGCCATGTTTTCCTGGACTGCTTCAATGATGACCGCGCAAGACTGCAGATCATCCAGTTCACCTGGTTGAATACCTGCCAGGATTTCGTCTTTTTTTTCAGGTGTCATTTTGCTTTTTTGCACCAGTCGGGCACAGGCTGCAGCGATTTTTTCTTTGCCCTGACAAGCTCTTTCCAGTGATACATCAACAAGTATGCACGTGTATCCTGATTGAGCGAATACCTGCGCGATGCCACTGCCCATGGTGCCGGCTCCAACAACGCCGATTTTCATGATCTTTCCTCCCTGTGTTCACACTGCCTTTTCGTTCAGTTTCTTGTGAGATAATGATTCATAGCTGTTCTAGAGTGTTATGGCACCATCGACACTAATGGTCGCGCCGTTGACATACGATGCTTCATCGGACGCCAGGAACAGATAGACCTGAGCGACTTCATCGACTGTGCCCAGACGCTGCTCGGTTAAAAAAAGGTGTGCGGTTGCCTTGCCGATACCATTCGCGCCTCCGGTGATCAGTGCTGTTTTTCCGGCAAGTCTCATATCAGATCATTCTCTCAATCATCATGCAGCTGCCCATACCGCCACCAATGCACAGCGTTGCCAGACCGCTTGTCAGCTGACTGTTGACCAGTTCATACAACAAAGTGACCACAATACGGGCGCCGCTGGCTCCGATCGGATGACCCAGGGCGATCGCGCCACCGTTTACATTTGTTTTTTCCGGGGAAAGCCCAAGTTTACGCATGACAGCAATAGACTGGGCGGCAAAGGCTTCATTTGCTTCGATCCGGTCCATGTCGTCCAGCGTTTTACTGCTTTTGCCCAGTGCTTTTGTGACCGCACCGACCGGGCCTATGCCCATGACATCAGGAGAAACGCCTGCTTCAGCATAAGCAATAACACGTGCCAGCGGCTTGATGCCCATTTCCGCTGCACGTGCGGCATCCATAAGGACCAGTGCGGCTGCACCATCATTGATGCCAGAAGCGTTTCCGGCCGTAACTGTTCCATCTTTCTTAAAGGCCGGTTTCAGCCTGGCCAGTTTTTCCACTGTTGTGTCAGGACGCGGGTGCTCATCCTGGCTGATCACAGTTGTGTTGCCTTTGCGGTCTGTGATGGTGACCGGGACAATTTCCTTTGCGAAACGGCCTTCTTTTATTGCCCGTGCCGTACGTGCCTGGCTTTCCGCAGCAAAAGCATCCTGTTCCTCACGGGTTATCTGATGGCGTTCAGCCAGGTTTTCAGCGGTTATGCCCATGTGGTATTGATTGAAAACATCTGTCAGACCGTCAGTCAGTATAGCGTCAACGAGTTTTACATCACCAAGCCGGGAACCCGTTCGCATGTTCTGGCTGTAGAACGGCGCCTGTGACATGCTTTCAGTGCCGCCGGCAACAACGATATCCCGATCGCCGCATAAAATCGACTGGGCTGCCGCAATCAAAGCTTTCATACCGGAACCGCAGACCATGTTGATCGTTGTAGCGGTAATTTCGACCGGAATACCTGCTTTTATGGCTGCCTGCCTGGCAATATTCTGACCTGCTCCGGCCTGCAAAACACAGCCAAACTGCACCTCTTCAACCTGCTCAGGTAAAACGGCAGCTCTTGACAGGGCTTCCCGGATCACGATTGACCCCAGATCTGCAGCGGACACGGAAGATAATGCCCCCATAAATCCGCCAATAGGTGAGCGGCAGGCGCCTGCAATAACGACTTCACGTTTCATTTGCATCTCAATAACCTCCTATTCATTAAAAAGCCAGGCATCCATCAGCTTGACAGATCCAATCTTCGGTTTGAACGCCATTTGACGGACAACATCTTTTTCCAGATCGATACCCGGTGCGATTTCCAGCAGTTCGAGACCGTCCGGTGTCAAGCCAAAAACAGCACGTTCCGTGATATACAACACACGCTGGCCACGTTCAATCGCGTATTCAGCAGAGAAGGTGATTTGCTGTACCTGTGTGACGAATTTCATCACGGAACCTTCCTGTTCAATCTGCAATGCGCCGTTCCGGGTGGAAATGTTCAGCCCTTTGGCGGTCATCGTGCCACAGAAAACAACGGTAGAAGCATTCTGGGTGATGTCGATAAAGCCGCCTGCCCCTGGTATGCGCGTCCCGAACTTGCTGACATTGATGTTGCCGCTTTGGTCCACTTCGGCCAGCCCCAGGAACGCCAGATCCAATCCGCCACCGTGGTAACTGTCAAATTGGTTGGCCTGGTCAATGATGGCCTCCGGATTGATCGAGCAGCCAAAATCAAGACCACTTTGCGGAACGCCTCCGATGGTGCCGGCCTCAACAGTCAGGATGAAATTGTCAGAAAGCCCCAACTCATTGGCAACGGTGCCGATCCCTTCCGGCAAACCGATGCCCAGGTTGACGATTGAGCCTTTCTTGATTTCCATGGCAGCTCGCCGGCAGATGATTTTTCGTTCATCAAACTTCAGCGGCGCAACACGGTGTAATGGAATGGTGACATCACCTGTAAAAGAGGGGTTGTAATGCGTGCCGAAGGTTTGCATGTGGTGTTCTGGTTTTGAAGCAACGACAATGGCGTCAACATAAATGCCTGGTATTTTTACCAGCCTAGGGTCAAGCGTACCGGCTTTTACAATCTGCTGGACCTGTACGATAACCTTACCGCCGCTATTGCGCACGGCCTGCGCGGCTGACAGCATAGAAACTGTCAACCCTTCATGCTGCATGGTGACATTACCGTTTTCATCCGCATAGGTACCGCGCAGGAACGCGATCTGGATGGGAAACGTTTTATAAAACAAATAATCTTTGCCATTGATCGGCATGAGGTCAATCAGGTCCTCATGGGTGCGGTCATTGAGTTTTCCACCACCCAGCCGGGGATCAATGAATGTCTTCAGGCCGACGTGCGTAAGGGTGCCGGGCCTGCCTGCCGCGATATCCCGCAGCATGTGGCACATAACGCCCTGGGGCAGGTTGTAGGCCTCCACTTTATTTTCGACGGCCAGCGCCTGAATGCGCGGTACCAGGTTCCAGTGACCTCCGATGACGCGGCGCAACAATCCTTCATGACCAAGGTGGTTGAGGCCGCGTGACTTGGCGTCGCCTTGCCCCGCGCAGTAGACCAGTGTCAAATCCCGTGGTGCTCCTGTTTCTTGAAATCGTTCTTCCAGCCCAATGGCCAATTCTTCAGGGAAACAAGACCCGATAAACCCGTCCGTGACGACGGTGTCGCCGTCCGACACGAGATCAGCGGCCTCTCGGGCTGTCAAAATCTGAAAAGGCATAATAAACCTCCCGATTATTCTTTATTTACATTATAGAGGGG
>JAAYLM010000126.1 GCA_012521915.1 Oscillospiraceae bacterium
CTATGAAAACAATAAAAAACAAACAACTGCTCGTCGGTGCTGATTTTGCGGGATTCCCGCTGAAGGAAGCCGTTGTCAACCATCTGCGGCAAAAAGGCTGGGAAATCACGGATGTCGGTGTGCGTTCCCCTTCAGACAACGATCCGGACTTGATGTTCCACCGCGTTGGGCTCAGGGTTGGTTCCCTGATCGCCGAAGGCGAGTTTGAACGGGCGCTTATTTTCTGTGGAACAGGCATGGGGATCCACATCGCGGCCAGCAAATGCCCGCATGTCCACGCTGGTGTTGTGGAATCCGTGCCTGCCGCCTTGCGGGCCATCACAGGAAACGGAGTCAATGTCCTGGCAATGGGTGCTTTTTACGTTGCACCGCAAATGGGGATCGATATCGCTGAGGCTTATCTGAACAACGAACTGGGCAGCGGCTATGAATGGTGGCACAATTTTTACGCGTTCCACAAGCTTGCGATCGATGAGCTTGAGGCTTTTGACTATGAAAAATACAAAGCCAACGGCTTTAAGCTGGAGCACCTGGGCAACTACCCTCTGAAACTGGAAGTAAAACCGGAATAGCCTGTCAAGGCAAATTTTGGACTTGACCGGTACGCTGAAGTATCGTCAAATAAAAAATAAAGTTAAAAAACGAAAACTGATGATCAAGGGAGGAAACCGAAATGAACCGTACCGGCAGTGTTATACTTGATCTGGCGCCAAGACCAGATAATCCGCGAAACAGTGAAGGTGCTTTTATCGGGCTTCGTGAGGGTCAGCTGCTCTTCATTTATTCCCGTTTCAACGGAAGCAGCTCGGCAGACAACGCACCGGCCGGCCTGGCCGCCATCCGTTCTTTAGATGGTGGTGAAACCTGGACCAGCGAGCAAATCATCCTCACAGCAGAAGAAGACCGGGCTGAAAATATCATGAGTGTGTCCCTGATCCGCATGAATAACGACGACATCGGCCTGTTCTATTTCATCCGCAGGGATTTTGATCATGGCAAAGCCTATCTGCGACGTTCCGCTGATGAAGGACAGACCTGGAGCGAGCCGGTTTGCTGCGTGCCCGCCAAAGGCTATTATGTCACCAACAACGACCGTGTTGGCCGGCTCACTGACGACCGCCTGATTGTCCCCGCGGGTTATCACCGTACCGTCAACCGCCAAAAAGACAGTTTCGCCAGCTGGGATGGCCGCAGCACTACGATCTATTTTTATTCTGACGATGACGGTCACACATGGCATGAATCCAACCTCTGCTCGGTCAATGCCCGTTGTACACGCTCCGGTCTGCAGGAACCGGGTGTCATTGAGCTGAAAAACGGTTCCCTATACGGCTGGGCACGAACCGACCTGGGTGTGCAGTACGAAATGTTTTCAATTGACCGCGGCCGCAGCTGGTCTCCTCCGCAGCCCTCCCGTTTCACCGCCCCCTGCTCACCTCTTTCCATGAAGCGTGATCCCCTGACCGGTACGCTGATCGCCATCTGGAACCCAATACCTGAATACATCACCCGCCGCCGGCAGGCAAAGATCTGGAACGGCGGCCGTACACCGCTGGTCTGCGCGCTCAGCCGTGATGATGGGGAAACCTGGGACGAGCCGATTATCCTGGAAGATGACCCGGACAGCGGCTACTGTTATATAGCCATGCATTTTTTAGATGACGATCTTCTGTTGGCATACTGCGCCGGCGGTCCTGCCGACGGCGGCTGTCTGAACCGGCTGCGCATCCGCAAGATGCCCAACCCTGCCCGACAAGCCTGACGATCACAGACAGGAAGATGAAACGGAGGCAGCACCATGTTAACAGCCATTACTAACGCGAAAGTCGTTCTACCGGAGGGTCTTGTAGACGGATCCATCCTGATGGAAGAGGGCAGGATCCTGGCTGCCGGCCGGGTGATCCCACCACAGGACGCGGTCATTCGCGATGCCCGCGGGCAGTATGTCGGCCCCGGCTTTGTCGATATCCACTGTCACGGCGGCGGAACTGCCCTGGGCCATGAACAGCCGCTGGAGGCTGCCCGCCATCACCTGGCGCACGGTA
The DNA here is from genome assembly GCA_012521915.1 of Oscillospiraceae bacterium. Lineage (GTDB taxonomy): Bacteria > Bacillota > Clostridia > Saccharofermentanales > UBA5734 > JAAYBY01. The sequence goes on from JAAYLM010000126.1 coordinate 2,046, forward strand.
CCACCTCACTGCTCATCTCTCTCGCTTACAGCCTGACCAAAGACCAGTGGGTTGAGGGGATTGCCAGAATAAGGCAGGCGATGGCACAACCCGGCACCAGTCTGGCCGGCATTCATTTTGAAGGCCCCTATACCAACCCGCAGTATGGTGCCAGAAGCCAGCGTGCCTGGCAGATAAGAGAAGAAGACTACCGTTTGTTGTTTTCTCTGGCAGAAGGGCTGGTGCGCCAGTGCACCTATGCGCCGGAAATGCCGGGTGCCCGTGATTTCGCCCGCTATGTCAAAAGCAGGCAAGTTGCCCTGGCTGCCGGCCACACAGAGATGTCACCTGCGGTTCTGGCAGATGCCGTCACCGACGGTGTCACCCTAATCATCCACCTTTTCGACGCGATGGGCTGCCATCTGGGCAGGGAAAGCATTCGTCAGACCGGCGTCCTGCAGGATTCTGCCGCGGACGCCGCCCTGGCCCGCACAGACCTGTCCTATGAGCTGATCTGTGACAGTCGTGCGGTTCATGTCAAACCGGCCAACATGCAATTGGCCTACCGGGCCGCAGGCGCGGACAAGCTCATCCTAATCACCGATGCGACTGTGCAGCCCTACGACCCCGCAGGCTTCCCGGCTGATGACCCGCGCAGCAGCATCGACCTGAACTACAACAGCGAAGGCCAATTGAGCGGCAGCCGGCTGACCATGGACCAGGCTTGCCGCAATATGAAGAAATACACCTGTGCCCCTGTTATGGACCTTTTCAAGATGGCCGCCGGCAATCCAGCCAGAGCGGTCGGCCTGGACGCCGTTGTGGGGTCACTGGAAGCCGGGAAAGAAGCCAACATCGTTCTTTGTGATGAAGACATGAATCTATCGGCTGTTTTTCTGGGCGGAACGCAGGTTCATTGAATCTGCCAAATCATCAAAGACATCACCCGATAAGCATCAGGGCACAAAAAATTGAAAGAGAGGCTGCGCCGTGCAAAACCGTCAAATCATCCTGCTGATGACCGATACCCAAAGACATGATATGCTGAGCTGCTACCGTGATACAGGCTTACGTACACCTGAGCTGGATAAACTGGCCGCCAGCGGCCGCCGTTTCACCAAGGCCTACACCACTCAGCCGGTCTGCCAGGCTGCCAGGACTGCCCTGTTCACCGGCCTCTACCCTCATGAATGCAACGGCTGGACCAATTCATCCGCGCTCGCCGACCATGTTCATCATGTTGGCGAACGCCTGCAACGACATGGCATCCATACCGCCTATATTGGCAAATGGCATCTTGACGGGGGCGATTATTTCGGTCTCGGCCGCTGTCCGGCCGGCTGGGATCCGGCCTATTGGTTTGACATGCGCACGTATCTGGAGAAGATGTCTCCTGAAGACCGGCGGCTCTCGCGCCAGGCAAAGCAGATGGAAAAAATGGACTTCCCTTCTGCCTTCACTTACGCCCACCAGTGCAGCGATCGTGCGGTTCAGTTTATTGAACAGCACAACCAGGAAGACTTTTTTCTTGTCGTATCCTATGACGAACCCCATGGCCCGTCGATCTCCCCGCCGCCGTTCTCCCGCATGTATCAGGACTATACCTTCCCCAAATCTGCCAATGTCACCGATTCACTGGCCGGCAAGCCGGAACACCAGCGGATCTGGGCCGGTGACCAGCTGGAGAAAGACCTTTCCGGGCTTGAGATCAGATCCCCGGCCTTTTTCGGCTGCAACTCATTCGTCGACCAGCAGATCGGGCGGGTGATCGATGCCATCCGGCTACAGGTTCCAGACGCACTGATCATCTATACCTCGGACCACGGTGACTTTCTGCACAGCCACCGCCTGTCCGGCAAAGGGCCTGCCGCCTATGAGGAAATCACCCACATTCCCCTGATCATGAGCGGACCGGGGCTGGATGCCGGAACGGTTGATACGGCACCCGTCTCCCATATCGACCTGCCTCCAACATTGTTCGCCCTGATGGGCTTGCCGATTCCCCGGGTGTTCCGGGGTACCAGCCTGCTGCCTCAGCTGACCGGCCAGACCAGCCAGGCCAACGAGCATATTTTCATGGAATTTGGCCGCTATGAAGTGGATCATGACGGGTTTGGCGGCTTTCAGCCTTTAAGAGCCACCTATGATGGCCGCTACAAACTGGTGGTCAACTTGCTGTCCAGCGATGAATTGTATGACCTGGAGCAGGATCCTGACGAACTGGACAACCGCATCAATGACCCCGTCCTGGCCGCTCTGCGCGATCGTCTCCATGATGCCATCCTCGACTGGATGAACCGGACACGGGATCCGTTCCGCGGCTATTACTGGGAACAGAGGCCCTGGCGCCAGGATGCGGCCAGGCCAACCTGGTCTTATACCGGCATGACGCGCCAGCGTGAAGACGAGGACTACGAGCCGCGGCAACTCGACTACGATACCGGCCTGCCCATCACAGAAGCCTCCCGCTCCAAGAACCTCTACTAGAAGGATCTGCCCACCGCGTGCAGACTCTTCTAGAGGCTATTTCGGAGCAATCCTGGAAAGGTCATTCATGTTTGAAGCGATCATCTTTGATTTCGACGGTACACTGGCCGATACCGGCCATATCATGCAAGATGTTTTACAGGTTCTCTGCCGGAAATATGGCCTGCCCGAGCCGGATCAGGCACAAATTGAAAAACTGCGCGGCCGTTCTCTGATGGAACGTCTGCGCTATTTCAACATGCCGCTGCACCGTCTCCCCCTCCTGACACAGGAGGCATTGTCCCTTTATAGCAAACAGATCGGGACAGCAAGTCCCTTTCCCGGTGTTCGATCTCTGCTGGCTGAGCTGGATCACCTTAACATCAACAGGGCGATACTTTCCTCAAACAGCGCGGCCACCATTCGCCTGTTTCTCGATGGGCATGACCTGAACGGTTTTTCTATGATCAAAGGACACGCACCGATTTTCGACAAGCACCGGACTTTACACCGCATGCTGCGCAAGCTGGATACGGACCGGCAGAAAATCCTGTATGTCGGCGATGAATTAAGGGATATCGAAGCCTGCCGCAAAATCAGCCTGCCTGTTGCTGCCGTGTCCTGGGGCTACGATCACCGGGCCTTGCTCGCTGACGGCCAGCCGGATTATCTGATTGACCGGCCTGACCAGCTGAGAGAACTGCTCACCCGAAGGCATTAACCGCATATCCCGAACACGGTTATGGACGCCTACCATCCAGAGATTTACGGTTTCTGCTGGGCAGATGAAGATGCGCCGCGCTTTCAGATGGAGCCGCAGGGCTACCGCGGCTATAGCCGGCCGCCCGGTCCGTCCCATAACAGACAACCGCTGAACAGACAGGGCAAAGGCCTCCGTTTCAGAAAAACGGAAGCCTCTTTCAGCGTTTCGGCTTAATGCCTGGCGTTTGTCCGGGGTTAGCCACCGGAGGTGACCTACACTAAGTGCCTCGCACCGTAACGGGTATGTTGCCCTGTACAGCCTTGGAATAAGGGCAGATGGTATGCGCCACATCGGCGTATTTCTGATTCTCAGCCTGGCTGAATCCATCAATAGCCACGGCGATATCAACAGACAGGGAAAAACCACCGTCATCCTGCAGCAGATCGACCGTCACAGTCACTTTGCTTTCTTGAAAACGGACACCCGCCTGCTTCAGGGCGAGTCTGAGTGCGCCATTAAAGCAGGCGCTGTAGCCTGCAGCGAATAGCTGCTCAGGATTGGTTGACTGGGCCTCCTGCGCCTCCGCCGATCCTGGTGGCGCAATACGGACAGTAAAAGAACCATCCGTTGCCTGGGATTGACCGCCATCACGACCGCCTGTATTGACGACTGTAGCTGTATATAGTTTTTTCATATTCTTCACACTCCTGTAGCTAAGTGGTCCGGTATAACCAACGCACCATCCGGACACGGTTCTTCTTTTCATTCATTATCTCCTGTTTCAGCCATTCCCGCAGTAACAAAGGCAACCGGGAAAAGCATAAGCGATCCCGGTTGATGGCGTTTTCAGATTGCGCCGGTCCGGCCGGCATGATAGGATGAAGGCTGTTGGCAGAAAAGATATGCCGGATATCGGACATAGTGAGGACAAAATGGTTTTGAACGAAAACATAGCGACATCACCATCCCTCTGGCAACAGTTGCTGGAGCCGGTCGGCCAATTGCTCCGCCAGGCCGGCCGCCTGATTCTGGACAGCAGCCAGACAAGGCTGCAGGTGGAAAAAAAGAGCGCGGATAATTATGTCACGGACATTGATCTTGCTGTGCAAAAATACATGCTTGCCAGGCTGGCTGAATGGACACCTGCCTGGCCGGTCATCGCGGAAGAAAGCGCGACCGGACGACAGGAGCTGACCGGACAGACTTGGATTCTTGATCCTGTGGACGGTACCACCAACCTGATGCGTGCCTATCACCATTCCGCAATTTCCCTGGCACTGGCCGATGAGAACCGGCTGTTGCTCGGTTTTGTTTACAATCCCTATACCGATGAATTGTTCACAGCTGTCGCTGGCGGCGGTGCCCACCTGAATGGCTTGCCGATTCAAACATCACGGCATTCTAAGCTGCGTGACTGCCTCGTCGGTTTCGGTACCACACCTTACGACCGCGCCAACGCGCATCTGACCTTTTCGCTCGCGGAAAATATTTTTATGCAGACACTGGAGATCCGGCGTTCCGGGTCAGCAGCCCTTGACCTTGCTTATGTTGCCTGCGGCCGCCTTGACGCGTTTTTCGAGCTTTGCCTGCAGCCATGGGACTATGCCGCCGGCAGCCTGATCCTGCAGGAAGCCGGAGGGCAAGTAACCAACTGGCAGGGGAATGCCCCCAGCCTGCAACAGGGCGACAGCATTCTGGCCACCAACAAGCTGGTCCACCAGGCGTTGCTCGACCTGGTCGGAAACACTGCCGGAGCAGCGGTAGTGCGTGTTCAGCCGCAGGAGCTTTAATATGGCGCCCGCCTCCTATCGCCGCACAACAATCGCCTGTTTCACCGGTATCTTCGTGCAGGCCATTGTGACCAATCTCACAGCCATCCTTTTTGTCCCGCTGATGGGGCTATATGGTTTACAGTATGGCCAGCTCGGGATCCTGGTCGGTGTCAATTTCACCGCACAGGTCAGTGCGGACATCCTTTTCAGCGGAGCCATTGATCGTTTCGGTTACCGGCGCATCATCCTGCCGGCCAGCCTGACAGCAGGCCTGGGGCTAGTCCTGTTCGCCCTGACACCCTGGCTGTTCCCCGGTCGCGAATTCAGCGGCATGCTGCTGGCAACAGTGCTCTTTTCATTCGCGGCCGGCTTGCACGAAATCATGCTTAGCCCGATTATCGCCGCGATCCCGAGCGCTGACAAAAGTCTGGCCATGAGCCTGATGCATTCCTTTTATGCCTGGGGCCAGGTGGCGACCATAATCCTGACAACCCTTTTCCTTTTCCTGGTGCCGTATCGTTTCTGGCCGTTTATCGTGCTGTTCTGGGCCCTGGTTCCGCTGTTGGATTTTTTACTGTTTGTCGGTTCTCCTTTTCCAGATGTTGTGGCGGTTGAGCACCGGCTCAACATGAAGGATTTACTGTTCCAGCCTTTCTACTTATTGGCCTTGCTGGCGATTTTTGCTGGTGCCGGCGCGGAAATAGTCATGAACCAGTGGGCTTCGACCTTCGCCGAAGTCGCACTGTCCCTTCCTAAGCTGACAGGGGATCTGCTCGGCATGTGTTTGTTTGCAGCCATGATCGGCGTCGGCCGTCTTCTGCACGGCCGCTTTGGCTCCGGTGTCAACATGAACAAGCTTCTGACCGGCAGCTCAGTGTTGGCGGCCATTCTTTACCTGGTCGTAGCTCTTTCTCCTTTTAACGTGGTGAGCCTGATAGCCTGCGCGCTTTGCGGCCTGGCAGTAGCCTTGCTTTGGCCGGGTACTCTGGTCATCTGCGCAGACCGGTATCCGTTAGCCGGTGCCTGGATGTTCGCCATCCTGGCTGCGGCTGGTGACATCGGCGCGGCTTTCGCGCCCTGGCTGACCGGGCGGGTTGTGGAACAGTCGCTCCAGGCCAGATCTGTGGCTACTTTCGCTGGCCTTTACAACATAACCCAGGAACAGGCAGCGATTCGCATGGGTCTGCTGGCAGCGATCATTTTCCCACTGGCTGCCGTAGGCATCCACCTGGCATTGCTTAAGCTTTCACCGTCAAAACAGCGACCCGTAATAAAACAACACATGAAAGTGCAATAAATAGGCATAAGATTCAAGAAAAACTTGCAGTGCCGTTGTATGCTGAAAACAACAAAACGATCGGGAAAGGGTGATCGTATGGGCAAGACAACCATCATGCTGATAACCGGCTTTCTGGGAGCCGGTAAGACAACGGTGCTGAACCACCTGCTTCAGCAACTCCCGGCAGGTGACCAGGAAAACGGCCAACCGCTAAAAGTCGGCGTTGTAGTCAATGAATTCGGCAAAGCCAGTATTGACGCTCCTTTTCTGGCCGGTCAGGGCTACCAGGTGACAGAGCTGAACAACGGATCGATTTTCTGCCAGTGCCTCGCCGCCACCTTTATTGACACCATGGCGCATTTGCTGAGCTTTGACCTGGATTATCTGCTGATCGAAGGATCCGGCCTGGCCGACCCGGCCGGTATGAACACCAGGATGGATCGGCTCAAGCAAAAAACAGAACGCCCCTACCGCTATGCAGGGTCAATCTGCGTGATTGACGCTCTGTATTACCGCAAATTGAGCCAAAGCCTGGAAACCATCAATCGCCAGATCCTGGCGTCTACCCTGATTGTGATCAACAAAGCCGATCTCGTCGATCCGGCAACCCTTGCTGAAGTCTCACAGAATGTCAGCAAGCGCAATCCACTGGCAGAGGTGGTGACCGTCAGTCATGGGCAACTGGATCCGGCTTATTTGGCCAGGCTGCGTAAATCCCGTCTGGCGCGCCGGCTAACTTCGTTGAACACGCCGGGCGGCCGACCGGAAACACTGCTGCTTCTGACAGATGATGTGCTGGAGGCAAAGCGCCTCGCGGCTTTTTCCGCCCGGATCATAACGCAGGCCTATCGTGTCAAGGGAATGGTACGCCTTGCCGAAGGGCTTTTCCGTCTGGATGCCGTTGGTCAGGATTTCTCGCTGACACCGCTGCCGATCAGCAGCGGCCGCTCTGAAATTGTGGTTATCGCCTATCCAGGCGAGCACCTGCGCGAGCGTGTGGCCGAACTGGCCAGAGATATCCTGCAAGTCGAGGCCGAACTCGCTTGAGCCGGTCTATCTGCTTTCGGCATCATCTTTTTCCAGGTCTGCCGTGATCCTGCCGGACAGGTCAGAAAGCAGTGCCACAATCTGGCCGGTCTGCCATTTTTCCTGTTGTCCAGACGTCAAAAAAGCACCCAGACCGGCCACCACCTGCGCTTTGTGCCATACAGGCACCGCGATGGCAACACGATTATCCGGGCGTGAAAGAACGACAAACCTCTTTTGCTTGATTTCCTGAAGATAGCGTCTGAAATCATCATAACTGGCAAACCGTCTGGGCAAGCCATAGTATTCCAGAATCTCATCCTGCTTGTGTCCTGGTTCATAGCTGAGCAGGATAAGACCCGTCGATGAGTTCATCACAGCGGCATTGGGACTGGCCTGCATGATGACTTCACCCCGGTCGCTGATCTCCATGATGGTGTGCCGGACATGGTTGCGCAGAACAGACAAAGACAGGTACAGCTGATGCTTAAGCGCCGAAGCTGTAATGTGCTGGTGGGCAGCGACCAGCAATTCGCGCCGGTACAGGTCACTGTGTGTCAGCGTGGTGGCCATGATCCCCAAGCGGTAGCCCCGCACCGGATCTTTCTGCAGATAGCCTGCTTCTGTCAGTGTTTTGACAATGCCGGCCACCGTTGATGGTTTCTCCTGCAGCTGGCCAGCCAGTTCGGAAAGACGTACCGGCTGGCCGCCATGCGTAGAAACCATTTCCAAAATGCGCAAACCTTTGATCATGACTTTTATCATGGACCCACTCCTGATTTTTTCTTTTTCAGGACGTCAGCGATGCCAGAATTTCCTGGCGGGTTTGCGCCAGCATTCCGGCCAGCTGCGCCTGGTCAATATCATCCGGATCAATCAGCAGATCCGCTATGACCGGCTGCGGGTTCAGATCCTTTTTGATGTTCAACCGTCCGCCGCCCGTTACATTCAGCATGATCACAGCCTGGCGGTTGATGAGCTTCTTCTCGCAGGCCTCAATCAGGGACGCCAGCGCAACGCCGGCTTCGGGACACACATCACAGCCTTCGCTCGCAGCAAAAAGGTCCCTGGCCTGAGCCAGTGCCGTGTTATCGACGGCATACACGTGTCCGCCTGCTGCGCTCAGCGCATCGAACAGACCCCCGGTTAACCCGTAGGGCGGCTTGCGGTTAGCCAGCACTTTGGCATCGATCGCCTGGCTCAGCCTGCGGGCTTCTGTTGTGTCCATCGGCGCGATCTCACGACGCCTGGTCTGCCATGCCTGGAAAATTGGTAAAAACGGGCTGTTCTGGGAAAGATGCAGCTGCATCAGTTTATGACCATACCGCCCGTCCCCAAGCAGCCGGAGATTAGCTTCATGAGCGGCGATCGCTCCGGTTCCGCTACCGATCGCCTGAAAATAGCAATCCGGTATCTGACCTATGGTAGTCGCGGCAGATAAAAGCGTTGTCCCCATCCCGTCACGCCGGGCGATGTTCCTGGCCCCGCCTTCCGCTTTGAAACCTTGCAGTACGCTGACCTTGTCTGAAATCTGGATGGCGTCAAAGTAGTCGCTGTCTCCCGCTGCAGCCACAATACGCACCCACGGCTGCAATGGTTTTTCCTGCCAGAGCTCATTAAGTGATGATTGGGGCACCACAACCACCAGCGGTACACGGTTTTCTGAAGCGACTTTCAAAAAAGCGCGCGCTGTATTGCCGGCTGACGCGACCACCAGGACTTCTTGACTGTCCTGCGGATAGCGGGCGCAAACCGTGTAGGCTTCACATTCTTTGAAGCTTCCGGTTGTCATGAAGGCACCCCTGGCAGGCCAATAACCAGAAAAGGTGATGTACAGGTTCTCCAGTCCGAGAACAGAAGCCAGGCGCTCGCTTCGGAAAGTCACCGGATAACCGGCAGAAGGCAGGACACGACTGACCGGCAGCCAGTCGGCGAAACGAAAGAGGCCGGGCTGTTCCGGACGGATATTGAGCTGGCTGGCCTGATACTCCGCACGTAACAGTGCCGGCCCGGCAGCGGCTGGGTTTACCAGGATAAAGCCGTCATCAACAAGGATCTGGCTGGTTTCCAGGCAGCGGATACGATAACGCATAGCGGTCCTCCGATGCGTGTATGCGGGCAGCCGGACGGCTGCCCGCGTCAGGTGACAGTAAAATCAGATTAGATCACCACGTCTGTTTTTCTTCCAGGGTTCTTTAACTCGAAAAGTGTTTTTCATGCTGCCGATACCTCGTGCCTCCAGGGCAGCTAGGCAGGTCCGGTTGCACACCGCCGCGAAGCGGTCCGGTTTGCCGCTCGGATGCAGCCGGTTAGCCATGCCGCCATTCGGGCATTTCTTGCACATCTCAAAATTAATCTCAGCCATGACAAACGTCTTGCCGCAGATTGTGCGGGTGACTTTCTTTTCCGTGCTGATCGCCTGTAAAGGGCATGCGCTGACACAGGCGCCGCACTGGTCGCAGACCGTCTGGTCCAGCAATGGATCCGACATCAGGGGGGCATCGGTGATGATCATCTGGAAGCGCTGGCGATGACCAAATTCAGGGGTTAACACATCCTGATTGAGACCTAGTTCACCGAGGCCGCAGGCTACAGCCGCGTAATCAAAGTCCGGTGTGACATTCGCAGCCGGACGTCCTTCAGCCACCGGCACGCCCATGGCCGTTGTCGAAGTCGGATTAGGGAAGATGGGGCAGGCTTCCCATCCGGCGTTCTCGATAAAACGGACCAGGTCATAGGTGACCTGAGCGACAAACTGATTATCCAGCCAGGTGTAGCCAAAATTACTGTAGCTGTTGATGTTGGTGCCCTCTTCGACACCACGCAGTGTACCGCGTGGGATCATCTGGCCGATCAGGATCACCGTATGCCCCTCAGGGAAAATACTGAACGGATTATACTGTGGGTCCAGATCTGCGAAACGCTCTTTTTCGGCAAAACCAATCAGATCGATTTTCAGCTCCTGGGCCTTATCCTTTATTTCTTGCTTAAATGCGTTCATGCCATGCCTCCTTTGTCAGATAACGGTCAGTATTCATTTTCCCGCATTGCCGGATCGCGTTTATCCAGATAGGCTTCACGCCAGGGATTGATGCGCCCGACTTTTTCCTTTTGCTGCCAGGGAAGCATCCACAGTTTGCGCTTGTACAGCGGGTTTTTGAACAAATTCTTGATCGCTTTGCGTTTCTCCAGAGCGTCCATGCAGCTGCAGATGCAGCCGCGCGCACCGCAGAGGGCAAAATAGCCGACATGGCTCAACACATATTTGTAGTAGTGGATGATTGCGTTGTCCGGCTGGTCATAAACTGAACCCCAGGTGGCCAGAGCCATGGTGTAGGTAAGGCGGTAAGCCTCTTCCTCAGTACCATTCATGTTCTGCACGTCCAGTTCCAGATTAGGCAGGTCCTTTTTCAAGAAGGGCGATATACGGTTGTTAAGACCGTGGTGCGTCAGGGTGCAGCGGCCCATGTCGACATCACCCCAGTGGATATCAACGCCACCCACATTGATGTGTATGTCTTTGTCTTCTGTTTTGGCCGGTGGGATCGCATTGCCGGGACAGTCAATGACACAACGTCCACATTGGTTACAAAGCGTCCCGGGCTGAATGATGGGATCCGGATCAAGTTCAGCGTCCGTCATGATCATGCCCAGGCGGACACGTGGCCCGAATTCCGGCGTCATGAAGACTTTGCCATGGCCCATCTCACCCAATCCCGCGCCGACGGCCATGATGCGCACACTCATGGCCACATTGGGCAGACGGCCGGGCACGACTGGTTCTCCTTCGCCCATCCGTTCACTGACCGCCGGGTAATGCGGGATGGCTTCCCAGCCCATGTCTTCGATAAAACAGGACAAGGCATAGGTCAGCTTCGGGCGGAAAAGTGTATTGAGGCGATTGTAAGAATAAAAAGTGTAGTTATGCCAGTGGGTCCCTTCGATGATGCCGCGATAAGAACCACGGGGAATCCGCATGGCCAACATGATGATTGATTTGCATTCTGGAAAATAGTTCTTCGGGTTCATCAACGGAGGCGCTTCCTTGTAACGATCGATATTGCCGATGGCAATACAGTCAATACCCAGTTCTTTCGCCTTGTCTTTGATCATTTGCGATGTCAGTTTCATTGGCGCCCTCCTTCGACGATTTCTACAGCTTCGCCGAACTCGTTTTTACCCCATGCCTGTCGTTTGCGGAAGCGCGCCTCAAACGTGTTGCTCAACACACCGGCCTGCTCCAGTTCGTCCACACAGGTCCTGTTGCAGAGTGCCGCCAGACGATCCACACCATTCGGTCCGTTGACGGCTCCATTTTTGCAGATGGCGCATTGTTGCTCATCGCGAGCGGCAACCTGCATGGTTTTGCCGCAGATACTGATGTTATAAGCCTTTTCCATATCCAAAGCCTGCAGGGGACAGATGCTGACGCAGCGGCCGCAGCGTGTGCAGACCGGCTGGTCCAGCAAAGGGTCTGCCGGCAGACTGGCTTCAGTCAGAATCATGATAAAGCGCTGGCGGGGACCAAAACGCGGCGTCAGAATTTCTCCGCTCAGACCGATCTCACCCAGACCGCAGGCAACTGCGGCATAGTTGAAATCAGGCTGAACCGTCCGGGCTACTCCGGAGACTGAAACCTGCTTTTCCGGAACCAGCGGCATCGCCTCATAACCGCTGCGCTCAATAAAGGTCACTAATTCATATGCGGACTGGGCCAGAAACTCGTCAGCCAGCCAGCTTTTGCCAAAACTACCGTAATCGCCGAAATTGATGCCTTCTTCAACACCACGCAGACTGCCACGGGTGACGCGCCTGGCGATCATAATGACCGTCTGGGCAGCAGGGAACAGGGAAAACGGGTTTTTCTCTGCACTCAGACCGTCAAAGCGGTCACGCCCGGCAAAACCGATCATGTCGACCAGGGCAGTTTTGGCGGCTTGGCGGATCTCCTCCTTGAATTGAAGCATAGACTCCTCCTCTCACGGGACAAAACATTGCTCAATGGACTTTTGCTTGAATTGAATTTTGCGGATCTTAAGCACCGCAGACAGAAGATGATAATGTTCGACATTGTCGAATATGTATGGACAATATTTCTCTATGTCAAACAACCAACATTGTAAAACAGGATGCCGCTTTCGTCAACAAAGTTAAGGACAAAAAGCGCGCGGATGCGGAAGACAGTAATTGAACCGGACATCCTGATTAATCATCTCCTAAAAAACGAACCTGCCACCGTTTACAGATGGCAGGTTCGTTTGCTGATCGTTCATAAACACCAGGTTTCGTCAGCCTGGATAAGTTAAACATGCCCTGGAACCGCAATCCACTTGCCGGGTTCTGCCATAGCCTGCAGGCCGGCATCGCGCATAGCTATGGTCGCGCAGGTTTCCCTGGCTGGAACAGGCGGTTTGCCATCCGTGAAAAAGCGCAGCAGATCATCGATAAACGGTTGCCAGAAATCAGCCTTGATGTCTCTGGCTGTGCCTTGCTGTCCGCTGGCCTGGATAACAAAAGAGAAACCGGTCCAGGGCAGTTGGCTGATCTGACTGCTGCGTCCGTCATCGTAGGTATACAGGATCACCGGTACCTCAGCAGTACCGACGGCCATGGCACGTCTGGCTCCGGGGCCCATCATCCGGACGATCATCTCCAATTGATGAATCACGTAGCTGGAGAACTGTCCCGGACCGCGGGTAGCCATGTATGTGACATCTGCCTGCCCAAGCTTCTGTTCTTCCAACCATTTCAATTCCTGAGCATATCGCAGCGCAGAGGTTGAATAGAGGGGGGTGTGGCCGGCTTCAGCCTGGGCGAAAAGCCGCACGGCCGCAGCCAGGTCAGGCGCGAAAGTCTTATCGATATAGGTCGGTTTTCCTGACTGGAGCGCTACCCGGGCCAGTGTCTCGTGCTGTTCCGGATGATCCGGTGATAAAACAACCAGGCAGTCACTGGCGGCAACCAGGGCCTCGACTGAAGGCATCGGCTTTACTGAAAAGCGCTCGCACCAAGCTTTTGTCCCCAGGCCACCTGGCTTATCCATGGCAGCCCAGGCGTAGGAGATCTCGAAGCCGTCAATTTCCGAAGCGCTGATCCAGGCAGGATAATTGTTGGCATGCCATTCGTCCAGATAGTAATCGATAAAGCCGATCTTCTTCATGAAAAAACGACCTCTTGTCCACTTTCAGCCGACTGGTATAACCCATCCATGATCTGCGCGGTGACCAGAACTTCATCAACATTCGAGCGGATTTTCTTACCCTGGCGGCCACATTCGATGAAAGCGTCGATCTCATCATAGAACATGTCCGCCATGTTCATATCACATTTGGTCTCTGTAAGCATGTCGTCTTTGGTGCTGAACAGCGTAAACTGGCCGCCATACTGCAGCTTGATGCCGGCCTTGTCACCGAGAAACTCAATAAACATGGCCCGTTCATTCAGGTTCTGAGCCCAGGCGCCGTTCAGAGTGATGCTCGGTCCGGCTGTGCGAACAAAACCGGTCACAAAATCTTCCACATCGTATGTGCCTGAATAGTCAGGAGGCCCTGCCCACATTCCGGTGTAGACATAGTCTTCCATGTCGGTACCCAGCTTGCTGTAGGCTGCGCCGGAAACCGACTGTACCGCAGGCGCGTTGATGCAATAGCAGATCAAGTCAATAAAATGGACGCCCCAGTCGATAAGGACGCCTCCACCAGCCATAGCTTTTGTCGTGAACTGGCCTCCGAGACCAGGAATGGAACGGTGTGCCCTGAAAGAACAATAAATATGATAAAGCGATCCCAGTTCACCTGCCTGAATAAGGTCGCGCACCTTGTTTACTGCCGTATTAAAGCGGTTGACGACACCGATATTCAGGATGCGCTGGTTTTTATCGGCCGCTTCCTTCATGCGCAGAACTTCAGCATAATTCACAGCAGCCGGTTTTTCACAAAGGACATGCTTTCCGGCGTTGAGGCAGTCGATGGAGATAGGGGCATGCAGATAGTTCGGCACGCACACCGACACCAGCTCAACAGACTGGTCTTGAAGAAAATCATGGTAGTCTGTTAAAACCTGTGTCTCCGCGTCTCCGTATTTTTCCGCCAGTGCCTTGGCTCTCTCAGGAATAATGTACACACAGTAGGCAATTTTCGCTTTGGGGTTTTTCGCATAGGATGGTCCGTGGGCGGAATTGGCGATGGTTCCGCAGCCGATGATCGCAATTTTTACCGGTTTCATATGATCCTCCTGATGGCTTGATATCCTCAGCGTTTACGCCGGGTAGGCTTGTTGCCTAAATTTCATTATAACGTAAAGATCCGTTTTTGCGCCTGCTGGTACTGGAAAAAACAATGAGCTTCATCTACCGTGCAAAGCCGCAGGATCGTTTGATCCTGCGGCTTCAGTTACTGTAAAGTCACGTTCTTACAATCTCTTTGCTGGAGGTCAGCACGCATCCCGCAGCCGACTGTTAGAAGCCATAGCGTCCACGGCCTCGGCGACGGGCCAGCGGGCGTCCGAGAATTTCAGCGAAAACAACACCCTGCACCATCGCTGAGGCAGAAATCGACGGCAGAACATGTGTATCCTGCATGTGGCCGGTGGTTTCCATTGATTCTTGCGCAGGGTTCAGCTCTTTTTTATCCTCGAGCATACGTGCGACTGAACCGGGACCAGCTTCGACCGCCTGTTCCGGCTCAGGCGGCTGGTATGAATAACGCGATGGCTGCATCGTAACGCGCGGTCCGGCCTGATGGTCGTCCATGGCAGAAGCCGCGGCAGCCTCCAGGCGGTTCAGCATCTCATTAATTCGTTCATTCAGGGTTGCCATATGGCCCCACCCCCTGTATCGTGCAAAGCTTACTGTTCATTTTTCGCTTTGCTGCTTGCGGAATTGTCCTGCTTGCTGACATCGGCAATTGATGAGCGCATCTGCGTATCAGAAACGACATTCTGCATGTTGTAGTAATCCATGACCCCAAGGTGGCCTTCGCGCAGGGCCTGGGCCATTGCTTTCGGCACATCCGCTTCTGCTTCGACCACTTTAGCCCGCATCTCGACAACGGCTGCCTTCATTTCCTGCTCACGGGCAACCGCCATGGCACGCCGTTCCTCGGCTTTCGCCTGGGCAATCCGTTTGTCGGCTTCAGCCTGGTCGGTCTGGAGCTGGGCGCCAATGTTGCGGCCAACGTCAACGTCGGCGATATCAATAGAGAGGATTTCAAAAGCAGTGCCGGCATCCAATCCTTTGTCCAGCACAGTCTTGGATATGCGGTCCGGGTTCTCCAGGACATCCTTGTGGGTCGTCGATGAGCCGATGGTTGTGACAATACCTTCACCAACCCTGGCGATGATGGTCTGCTCGCCAGCGCCGCCAACCAGTCGGTCAATATTGGCACGTACCGTGACACGGGCTTTGGCTTTCAGTTCAATGCCATCTTTTGCGATGGCGGCGACCAGCGGCGTTTCAATGACTTTGGGATAGACACTCATCTGAACAGCTTCCAGAACATCGCGTCCGGCCAAATCAATGGCGGCCGCCCGTTCGAAACCCAAGTCAATTTCCGCCCGCTGGGCAGCAATCAGCGCGTTGACAACCTTGTCGACATTACCGCCAGCCAGGAAATGAGCCTCCAGCTTATTGATGCTGATATTCAGTCCAGCTTTGGTCGCTTTGATCATCGGGCCGACGACACGCGTCGGGATGACCCGGCGCACGCGCATGCCGATCAGGTTGAAAATGCCGACTTTTACACCGGCAGCCGCTGCTGAAATCCATAATCCGACCGGGACAAAGCTGAAAAACAAGGACAGTACGATGATGATACCGGCAATAATCAGGAGATAGATAAAGATATCTGGTGGCATAGGTGTTTCGCTCCTTTCGGTTTGCGGGAGACAGGAATTATTCCTGAATCGGTCTGACGACTATTCGGCGCCCTTCGACGCGGACTACCTTGACACGGGTTTGTGACTGGATAAATGTGCCTTCGGCAACAACATCAAGCTTCTCCCCGGCAAAATCCGCAGATCCAGCCGGCCGCAGCACGGTTAAGGTGATTCCTTCACGGCCAACCAGATCAACATTTTCGGAGGTGGACCGGTAACCATCTTCTGCGCGGGCTGCCGACTGCAGGACAACCCGCCTGGCCAGGACCCCTTTTTTGGCCGAACGCAGTATAATGGTTAGGAAAATCGCCAGAATGACCAGCAGAACGAGTACCATCATAAATGCTTCAAAGGCGTTGCGGGCGGTCAAGATGATCCCAAGAATCAAGAGAAGCAGCCCGGTGCCGCCGGCGATGCCAAAGCCGGGCACGAAGACCTCGACAACCAAAAGAACCAGGCCAAGAATTAGAATAATCGCTTGTAGGGTATCGATGGCTTCAACAAAACTGAAAATCCCCGATGCCGCGTTGGCAACCAGCGCCAGCATGTCCATCTTTCATCCACCTCTTTCCGTCTTGATCCCTGCTGCAGATACGGAAGCAGAACAAATCTGTATTCAGTATAGGCACATGCACGCCAAAACTCAATTGCCGCACCGGCTACAGCCTTCATATTTACGAAACAGACATATTTCTGCAGTGTCAGGGGAACACACCGCGGATTTTTTTCGCTTTGACCACCCTGTCAATGGCCAGCATGTAGGCGCTCAGACGCAGGGTTATTCCGCGTCTGGCGGCAGCCTGCCAGATTTCATTGAAGGCACGGATCATGATCTGTTCCAGCGTCCTGTTGACGGCCTCTTCATCCCAGGTCAGCGATTGGATGTTCTGAATCCATTCAAAATAAGAAACAACAACACCGCCTGCGTTAACGAGGATATCGGGGACAACGATGACCCCCATCTGTTCAAAAACACGGTCCGCGTCACTGGTCGTCGGCCCGTTGGCCGCTTCAACAATGATCTTCGCCCGGACGCGAGGCGCAACATCCAAAGTCAATTGATTTTCCAGTGCCGCCGGAATCAGGATATCGGTGTCCAGAGTCAGCAAAGCCTCATTCGTGATGTGTTTGATGCCTTCTCCATTGTAACCGGACAGAAAACCGCCCGGATGATCCTGCATATAGGTCAGGATGTCGGGAATGTCGAGACCGGAACGCTTGTAGAGGCCTCCTGATACATCACTGACAGCAACAATTTTACACCCTTCAAGATCCAGCAGTTTCGCAGTTGTGCCGCCGACGGCTCCCATTCCCTGAATCGCCACCGTTGTGCCCAGCATCGGTCGGCCCAGGCGGTGCAGGGTTTCCCGGGTGATGAGTGTGACGCCGCGTCCGGTGGCTTCCCGCCGTCCCAGCGAACCGCCGATATCCAGCGGTTTACCGGTGACGATACCGGGAACAGTGTACCCTTTGAACATGCTGTAGGTGTCCATGATCCAACCCATGACTTCTTCGTTTGTCCCGACATCAGGGGCTGGAATGTCTTTTTCAGGACCGATCAGCGGCAGGATCATGGCGGTATAGCGCCTGGTCAGGCGTTTCAGTTCCTGGCGGGAAAGCGCTGCCGGATCCACTTTGACGGCGCCCTTGGCACCACCGTAAGGTATATTTACCACGGCACATTTCAAGGTCATCAGGGCGGCCATGGCCTTGACCTCATCAAGTTCAACACCAGGATGATAGCGCAGTCCGCCTTTGCAGGGACCGCGTGACGTCGAATGCTGAACACGGTACCCGGTAAAAACCTGGATGCCGCCATGATCCATTTCCACAGGGATCGAGACAGTTAATGCCCGTTCCGGATACTTCAACATGATGTAATCCGCTTCCTGCAGACCCAGCAAGGCTGCCGCCTGGTCGATTGTGGTCAGCAACGTGTCATAGGTGATGTTCGTGTCCTGCATGCAAAACCTCCCTGATCGTCCTGGTTACTCTTGGAGATGGGGCGAGCTTTCCCTTTTGATTGTAGCATGTTCGACGGCAATCGCCAATTCAATCAGAGCCGGGATATGCAGCATCCTGCTGTATTAAGGCTCATGTTCTGATATGATGAGCTATAGGCAACGCAGCACCCCCACGCTGTGAAGTGGTTTCATGATCAAGTGCTGCTGTTTGACAAGATGAGAAGTCATGCTCCGCGGTCAAACAGCCTGCGCAGCAGGAGAAAGCGTCGAAAGACTTCGGGAACGCTGTGCATAAGTAAATATTGTTCCGAACAATCGCGCTATAGACCTGAAAGGGGATCCACCATGCGGGCATTGATCACAGGCGCCAGCTCCGGCATTGGCCGGGACATGGCAATTCTTCTCAGCGAAATGGGCTACGAGCTGATTCTCGTGGCCAGAACAAAAGAACGGCTGGAGTCTTTGAGTCAAGAACTAAAAACAAAAACTGAGATCCATGTTCTGGACCTATCTATTGCAGAATCCTGCTATGCCCTGCACAAAACGGTCTCAGAGAAGGGGCAGCCGGTCGACCTGCTTGTCAACAACGCAGGCTTTGGCACCTACGGGCCCTTTGTCTCCAAAAATCTGGACACAGAGCTCAACCTGATTGACCTGAACGTGCGTGCCGTCCATATTCTGACCAAACTGTTTCTGCTTGATTTCACCGCACGCGACCAGGGCACCATCCTTAATGTCTCATCAATCGCTGCCTTCCTGCCGGGACCGCTCATGTCCAGTTATTATGCATCCAAAGCCTATGTACAGCGGCTTTCTGAAGCCATCAGCGAAGAACTGCGCCGCCAGAAAAGCAAGGTGCGCATCTGTACGCTCTGTCCAGGTCCGGTCAGGACAGGCTTCAACAAGCGGGCAGGGGTGCGTTTTCTGGTCGACGGCATGGAAAGCCGGGCTGTCGCCGCCTATGCCCTGCGCAAAACACTGCGCGGCAAACTGGTGATTATCCCTGGATGGCCGGTGCGTCTCCTGCGGCTCTCCGCACGCCTGGCCGGCACCAGACTGATGCTGCGCGCTGTATACATGATGCAGTTTCTGAGGAGACCATAATATGGCTCGTGTTGTATTGGTTACTGGCGCTTCGCGCGGTATTGGCAGGGAAGTGGCCCGCCAATTTGCACTTGCAGGTGATCATGTCGCCATCAACTGCCGGCAGCACAAGAGACTTGCAGAAGAGCTGGCAGAGGAACTACGCCAGGCGGGCGGCCGGGCAGAGGTTTTTCCGGCAGATATTGCTGATCGCAGCCAGGTGCTGCAGATGATCGGGCAGATCAGCCGGACATTGGGCCGAGTCGATGTGCTGGTGAATAATGCTGGCTTCGCACAGCAAAAGCTCTTCACAGAGATCAGTGAAGCTGAATGGCTGGACATGTTCGCTGTCCATGTTAACGGTGCTTTCCACTGCTGCCAGGCTGTTCTGCCACACATGATACGCAGGCAGTCCGGTCGGATCATCAACATTTCCTCAATCTGGGGTCTGGTCGGTGCCTCGTGCGAAGTGCACTATTCAGCTGCTAAAGCGGCATTGATTGGTATGACCCGGGCACTTGCCAAGGAGCTGGGACCTTCCGGCATCCAGGTAAACTGCATCGCTCCCGGAGTGATTGATACCGAAATGAATCAGGAGTTTGACCAGCAAACCCGCGATGAACTGGCAGACCAGATCCCGCTGGGTCGTTTCGGTACGCCTGGGGACATCGCCAGAACCGCGTTTTTCCTGGCTTCAGACCAGGCCGATTACCTCACCGGCCAGGTGATCAGCCCCAACGGCGGCATGGTTGTCTGAAAATCTGCGCTACAACCGGAACGGCTTGCCGCAGGCCAGTTAAATAACTATACTGGAAATAGATAAAACACGTATCCGGCGGGAAACTCTTTAACGGGCCGGCCTGATCAGGGGAGGGAAACATAATGCGTTGCTGGTTTTGTGATGTTCGTGATGCGGAAACGGAACATGTTTATCAAGTCGAAATGTATGGAGATGTCGACACCAGGAAAACACCGTCTCAGACACAAGTCGCGTACAATGTCCGTCATGTAGAGGTGCCACGTTGCGCTGACTGTCACAGCCGGCATGTCATCGCCTTCTATGCCCTTGTCATCTCGCTGATCATGGTCATTGCCCTGGCTTTCGCGATCCTGGCCGCGGTCCTCAGCTGGACCCCCCAGTGGATCTGGGGCCTTTGGGCCGGACTGGCAGCCGGACTGTTGCTGGGCACCCTGCTGATTCGCTTCCTGATCCTCAAGGGTATCCGATCGATTCATCAGGCCAGGATAACCCATCCGGAAATCAAAGATCTGCTGGAAAAATGCTATCGTTTTGGCCGCAGGCCTAAAGGCTCGCCGCCGAAAAGTGACAAACCGTGTGACGCTCCTTCCGACCAGGACGCGTCCGGAACAGTACCGTAATCCAACGAACCAACGGGCTGTACCTGTAATGATCAGCCATGGAAACAACTTTCCCACCGCACGCAACAGTCAGCCTTTTCAGACGCTGCTACCTGACGGCCTGAGGCGTTTTCTGTGTCGTAAAACAACCTGATCAACAGGAGAAGGTGCCCAAAAGCCTGTGGGGGAAGTTGTGTTTTCAGTCAACCATTCTGCCGTGGTGAAAGCCGCGGCCATTGCCGGGTCCTCGCCCCAGACGGCGGCAGGCGCCCCAGCAGCTGTGACTGCGGCCACTTTGGGCTTCCATGTCTTCCGGACAACACTCCAGCTCCCCTGAAAGGCAGTCGGGACAGCTGATCTGACCATCCTTGTTTTCCAGCCGCTCGATACTTTCTTCCCAGACTTTACCACAGGACAGACAACGGACAGGACAAATACCACGGGTATAGTTGCCGCCTTCTATTCGAATACCTTTCCCGTGAATCAGGCTGTCAGCCACCTTTTCCCGGGCAGCTGTCAGAATGCGTTGAAAAGTCGGTCGTGAGATCTCCATGCGGCTGGCGCAATCTTCCTGTTCCAGTCCTTCCAGATCTTTCAGACGAATGGCTTCAAGTTCTTCCAGCTTCAATATGTTTTCTTCAGAGCGCTGCCCCTGCCCCAACGGTGTGAAATGCTGGAAACGCGGCATGTTTTCAATTCTGCGCCATTTAACCGGTCTGGCCAAATCAGCCACCCCTAATCTATTGTTATTGAATGGGTATCATTCATTTTTTAATTTATCTGATGGTTCATGCACGCTCATCGTATCATCGTGCCAGGGCAGTGTCAAACACGATGCTATGCGGGAACCCCCTGGGTGAAAGCTTCCAACAACACAACATCTCCTCCCGCAGCAGCAGAAACAAGCACCGAAGAGACTGTAAGATTGTTGTGTTCAAAAATTTTTAACTTTATTGTGACGAAGTTACTGAAATGTTCATATGTTCATAATATAATAAGGTCATCGGTAATATAAGCAATGCATGATGCTTTACAGGAGGTTCAGAACATGGATGATAACATCAAACTGCCACTCATCGGTGACCCCGCTCCAGCTTTCAAAGCCAAGACAACTCAGGGTGACATCAATTTCCCAGAAGACTACAAAGGCAAATGGGTGATTCTTTTTAGTCATCCGGCTGACTTCACCCCCGTCTGCACAACTGAGTTCATGACATTCGCCAGTATGCAGGAAGAATTCCGCTCGCTCAATACTGAGCTGGTTGGACTTTCC
Source organism: Oscillospiraceae bacterium (assembly GCA_012521915.1). GTDB lineage: Bacteria > Bacillota > Clostridia > Saccharofermentanales > UBA5734 > JAAYBY01. The sequence continues at coordinate 23,824 of JAAYLM010000126.1, forward strand.
ATTGACAGCATGTATGCACATATCGCATGGCTGCGTACGATCAAGGAGAAGATCGAGTGGAACGGCCACAAGGATCTTGAAGTCAACTTCCCGGTCATTGAAGACATTAGCATGAATGTCGCCAAGCTCTTTGGCATGGTTCAGCCGAATGTCTCAACAACCCAAGCGGTTCGCGCTGTTTTCATTATTGATCCGGCAGGCATTGTCCGCCTGATCATGTACTACCCCGCTTCGACCGGCCGCAACATGCAGGAAATCAAACGCGCTGTCCTCGCCATGCAGAAAGCCGATAAGGAATCAATTGCTACACCGGCCAACTGGCAGCCCGGTGAAGATGTCATCGTTCCGCCTCCCGGATCCTGTGGTGCTGCCAAGGAACGCGTTGAGCAGCACGGAGATGATGTCTATTGCCTCGACTGGTTCCTCTGCTTCCGTCGCGAGAAATAATACTGAAAAACAAAAAGCAACGATACCACCCACCCGGAACCGGCAGGATCACCCCTGCCGGTTTTTTGTATGGCCGCCACAGGGAAGCGGCTCCTGTCGCAGCAGACAGGCTCGTTGCCAGCCGGCGTTGGCTGGCATATAATGAGGTTGTGACCAGCTGAAGCGTCTTTCTTCAGTGCTTAACCCAAGCTTGATCCGGGGCAATGTCCGCTCCTGTCCGACGCTGCTCAGATCCATAGTCATCGGCCTGAACCGATATTGCCCCCGAAACGGAGGAATCAAACCATGGATCTTTTCACCAAACAAAACGTCAATCAATTGCTCAGCATCCAGCAGAATCCTTGTGTCAGTATCTACCTGCCGGTTGATAAAGTCGGCCAGGATACCCGTCAGGGACCCATCCGCCTGCGCAAACTGATAAAAGCGACAGCCGAAGCCCTGCGTGAACGCGGTTTTCGTACACCTTTCATTGAACAGCTGCTGCAGCCAGCTGAAGCCTTATACGATCATGCTCTTTTCTGGGAACACCAGGATCAGGGCCTGGCCCTCTTCCTCAACCAGGACGGCCTGCTGTTGCATCAGCTGAGTGAACGTTGCGTTGAATCGGTAACCATTGCGGAACGGTTCATGATTTTGCCGCTACTCGCTGAGCAGGCAGATGACCGGACATATTACCTGCTCGCCTTAAGCCTCGATGACACCAGGCTCTATCTGGCGACTCACCGGAATTTAACAGAATGCGTCCTGCCTGAACCTCGCTCACTCAAAGCTGTTGTGGAGGCCTACAATCTGGAAAAGCAGTTAAGCCACCATGGTGGATCAAGCGGTTCTGTTGTGCATGGCTCGGCTTCCGGACGTGATCTGGACAAGCAGCGGATAGAAGAGTTTTTCCGTTTGCTGGACAGTAACCTGGGCGACGTCCTGACAGAACGCGAAGCGCCGGTTGTCGCTGTCTGTGTTGATTATATCTTTCCCATGTTCCGAACAGTCTGCAAAAGTAAAAACCTCATGGCAGAGCACATATCCGGGACCATGGACAGTTTGAAAAAAGAAATCCTGCTGGAAAAAGCCTGGCAGATTGTACGGACATTTTTTGAAAAGGACAAAACAGCAGCCCTGCAAAACTACGAAAAGCTGGCCGGTACCGGTCTGGCCCGGCATGATATCGGCAATGTCCTGCCCATGGCCTTCCAAGGCAGGATTGATACGCTCTTTCTGCGGCAGGACCGTCAGCTCTGGGGTGAATGGGATGAGACCAGCGGTCACCTAACAACACTGCTGGATGAACAAACACGGTTCGGCGAACCAGATTTGCTCAGCGAAGCCGCAATATTAACCTTGCAACAAGGCGGTCGTGTCTATATTCTGGATGGAGAGAACATGCCGGTACCAGCTGCCTGCGCCTGTCTGCTGCGCTTTTAGCCCAGTCCCGGATTGCGGTTTCAGCATACAACCTTCAGCAAGGAAAGGGACCATCAAACATGAAACGTGATAAACTGAGCGCGCGGATTGAACGCGCCATCATCCAGGCCGGTAATCGAATGGCCGACCTGCCGGCAGAAGGGACCGAACTGCCGCTGGACCGTAATTCACGCCTGCTGGCCTGGATTTTGCTGCTGTTGTTCTGCCTGATGGTCTTGTCATCGCTCGTCGTTTTGCTGCTGGAATGGGATAACCCGCAGCTGTTGCTGCACCTTGGCGTCACCATGACCTATGCCGCACTGCTCATGTTTTGCTTTTTGCTCAATCGCTGGCGTTATACCCGTCTGGCAGCCCGCGGCGCTGTCTTAATCGGTGTCGCTGCCGTATGGGTTGTCCTGCTGTTCGATCAGCAAATCAAGACGGACATGGCGAACGTCCCTTTATATCTCGTCTCTCTGGCCATCATGCTGGCGGCCTTTCTGCTGAGCAGCTGGGAAACCGGCCTGATAGCCGTTGCCCAGCTGCTGGGCCTGGTCTGGCTGCTTGAAGCTCAAGAAGCCTGGTCACGCGCCAACTGGCGTTTCCTGTTCGTTTATATTGTATTTATATCTCTGCTCGCGATTGCCACCAGTCACATCCAGCAAACAAACCTGCAACTGATTGAACGGCAAAACCAACGTCTCCTGGAAAATGAAGCGAAGTTAAAAGATATGACCACCCGCGATTCACTGACCGGTCTCTACAATCGCCACTATCTTCTGGAAACACTGCCGCGTGAAATCAGCCGTGTCACCCGGCGCAACAGCAACCTGGGCCTGATCATGATCGATCTTGACCAGTTCAACGATATCAACAGCCAATACGGACACACGGTTGCTGATGATCTGCTGCGGCTGGTTGGCCAGGTTCTTGCCGGCAAGATCCGTGCTTCCGATATCGCCTGCCGTTATGCCGGTGATGCTTTCATACTCATGATGCCCGACGCGACCGGTCAGGCCACTTTTGACCGTGCGGACAGCATCAGGACTGAGGCGCTATCCTGGACCTTTGATGTTGATACACTCAGCCTTAAGGATCTTACCCTGACCTGCGGCGTCGCCAGTTATCCTAAACACGGCACCAACGGGACAGCTTTACTGGAAGCCGCCGCGGCAGCATTGCGCCAGGCACGTCAGGCCGGTGGCAACCGCACCGGGGTCGCTCAATAAGCAGGTTCGTCTGCTTTCAGGAGTATTTTCTCAATCGCTCCGATATACAGTGTATGGTAGTCCTGTTTTGGATAGCACGCTGAAACCAGCGGATCCAGGAAAGCAGCCGGATCATAGGGCTGGGCGAACAGTTTGCGGCAAAGGATGGCGCGATTGGCTTCGGCAAAACAGGGAACGCTGTCGTAATCAACAATAGTCAGGCCGCTTTTTTTAATCTTGTTTTCATCTCTGCCGGATACTGTGCCCAGATAGTTGAGTGTTTTTCGGTACCCTTCCGGAAAAAAGGTCAGGGAAAAATGGTCGGCTGCGTCAACAAAGCCCTTGGTATGGCGCGATTGCCGAATAACCACAAAAGCAACATTCTCGCCCCACATGACCCCCAGGCCGCCCCAGGACGCTGTCATGGTGTTTACCTGACTGCCTTTACGTGCCGTAACCAACATCCACTCCTGTCCGATTAAAACAAAGGGATTAGCGATGAATGCTTCTGGTTTTACTTCCTGCCAGTGCTGCATGTTTCTTCCTCCTGCCTTCTCGTTGTTTTTGACTAATACACGGTTAATCTGCCCTTTGCTGAATCTGAACGGAAGGGCATTTTCGTCGGTTCCCCTGATCGCTATTTCAGCGCGTCGCCTGAAAGGAGGCGCTTAAGAAGGAACCTGACCGGATCCTTTGGCGATGATGGCGGCAGCACATCCATTGACAAGCCTCAGCAGGAAATAGCTTTATAGATTCAGCAGAGACTGCCCTGAGCACAAGACAGTCCCTGCCTGACTATGAATCAGGTCTATCGTGATGACGTTTAGATCTCCGGGATGGAAATCTCAATTTCACGACCAAGTTCAGCAGACCTAACGATACCATCGAGAATCGCCTGGTTGATAACGATCTGGCTGCTGGGTACAGGTGCCGGGCCGCCGGTCGGAATTGCGTCGAGGAAGGAGCGGATCTTCTTGTCAAACAGTCCAGGTCCTTTATTTTCAATGACCGGGATTTCTGTTTCAACCTATTTGCCGGCAACATCATGGTAGATTTTCATCGGGCCGCCTACGGTGCCGTTCCAGCAATCGGGCGAAGGAATGCGCAAACCGCCTTTTTTGCCCAGAATAATCGTGTCGCCGGGGGTGTCAAGATGCATAGCCCAGGCAATACGGAAATCCAGGATAATGCCACCTTCGAGACGGACAAAAGCAGCCGCGAAGTCATCGACATTAAAGCGGGAGGCATTCTCCGGCAGGGAATAAGTCTCACTCTTTCCGAAGAAATCAGACGTATAGCCGGTGATGGTCAATGGTTTAGGGTACCCAATGGCATTAAGCACCATATCCAGTGAATAACAGCCAATATCACCCAAAGCCCCGATACCAGCTGTCTTTTTCTCAATGAAGGTGCTGTTGGGGATACCGCGACGCCGGCCGCCACCAGTCTGGATGTAGTAAATCTCCCCCAGTTCTCCGGATTCGACAATCTTTTTGATCATTTGCATATTGGCATCAAAGCGTGGCTGGAAGCCGATTGAAAGCAGCTTGCCACTCTTCTTTTCCGCTTTGGCCATGGCCACAGCCTCATCCAGGGTAACGCTCATGGGTTTTTCCAACAGGACGTTGACGCCTTTTTCCAGAGCATCTATCGTGCATTGGGCGTGCGTCATATTGTAGGTGCAGACACTGACAGCATCCAGTTCTTCCGCTTCCAGCATGGACTTGTGGTCCGGATAGCAGCGGACACCCTCCACGCCCCAGCGCTGGAAGAATTTTTCTGCCTTGCCGGGAATAAGATCCGCCCCGGCCACGACCTCGACATCCGGCATGCGTTTGTAGGATTGGATATGGGCTTCAGCAATCCAGCCTGTCCCAATCAAGCCCACCTTGAATTTCTTAGCTACATTAACGGGGGTTTCATCAATTTTCTCCTGTTGAAACTGATTCAGGACTTCATCACCTTTGTTGACCATAATGTGATCTCCTTTATGTTTGTTTTCTCGCGACTGGCGGCGCAAGTGCAGATGCTTCAATTATACACCAGAGAAAGGCGCAGTGACGCTTGATCTTGGCTGTGATGTTTCATCTTAAATGGCCATCAGCTGCCAGCTTGTATTGGTGAACCTGATGACGAAGCCTTCTGTCATCCGTCCGTACATTAGCGCAAAACGTGAAAAAAAGGTAAAATAGAACTATAGGTACACGCGGTAAAAGCCGCACCGGTTCAACTCATGCGTTTTGCCGGGCTGTTTTGTTTTTTCTTGGAGTCAGGGGAAAGCCGTTGGTACCCTAGGCAGGAAACGCGGCCGGCGATATGCTGTGATACCGCTGGTGCACAAAACCAAAAGGAGAAACGAGGAAGATCAATGTTTCAAGTTCATGATTATGTGGTGCTTGGCGCGACAGGCGTCTGCCAGATTGTCGATATCAGCAGAGAGGCTTTCGGTGATGATGAGGCAAGGGAGTATTATGTCCTGAACCCTCTGGGCGGCAACGGGTTGACCATCAATATCCCGACAGATAACCAGACCGTTCCGCTGCGTGCGGCAATGACCAGGCAAGAAGTCATCGATCTGGTTGCGACCATGTCGGAAGGCGGGGAAGAATGGGTCGAAGATGACAACACGCGCAGAGCCATCTACAATGACGCGCTGCACGATGGTGACCAGCGCCTGCTGCTGCAGACGGTCAGATCCGTAGCCAAGCAGAAAACGCAACTGGAGCAGGAAGGGAAAAAATTGCCAAGCGCCGATCTTGAAGCCCTCAAAGCAGCCGAGAAAATGCTGACTCAGGAAATCTGCCTTGTTCTGGACCTTGATCCGGATGATGTCATCCCATTCATTATGCGTGAAACAAACCTTTAAAGCCGCCGGTTGACTTGGTGCGTACATGCCGGTCTTTTATTGACGGCAAAGCTTGTGACCGTTAAGATAAGACGCATAGAGCATCGGCCTGAATCAAGCAAGCAAGGAGTATGCGTATGTACCGAGGAGAAACAAGAAACCCTGTGCTGGTCATTGTTCTCAGCATCGTCACCTGTGGCATTTATCAGCTTGTCTGGCTATTTATGGTCAGCAATGAGATCAACAACGCCGCTGGTGAAAAGAAAGTGGACCCGGTCATCTTTTTCCTGCTGGGCATTCTGTGTTTTCCGCTTTTCTATGTTGGTTTCTACAAAATAGATGAATCCATCTTCGAGCTGAATACACGATATGGCCTGCCGGCGGAAAAACATTTTATCCTCTGGCTGATCCTCAGCCTGCTCGGCATCGGCTGGCTTTTTATGGGATATCAGGTTCAGGAACAGCTGAACAACCTCTGGGCCCGGACATCAACCCCCGCCTGACCTCCTTCTCGGATTGAGCAATGAAGAAAAAAGCACTTGACCGCCTGCGGGCCCACATGCGCAAACATGCTGCGCTCTGGATCGGACCAGGTGTTTTTTTTCTGCTTGCCTGGTGGTTTACAGGCACCGGTTGTGTGTTTCACGCAACCATCGGCCTGCCCTGCCCGGGCTGTGGATTGACCCGGGCTTTATTGGCTGCACTGCGGGGTGACCTGGCAGGAGCCTGGCAGATGCACCCGCTCTTCTGGCTGGCACCCCTGATCTTGATCAGCGTTGTTGTCTTGTATCTTGTTGCGCCTGCCCATCTGAGCACACCCGGCATGAACCGTTTCTGGTTGCTGCTGGCCTTACTTTTTCTCGTTGTTTTCCTGGTGCGCATGCTGCTCTATTTTCCAGAGCGTGAGCCGCTTGTCTGGAATGATAAGGCCTTGCTGCCCCGCATCTGGTCTTTTTGGAAAAGCCTTCTTCAAACCGTGCAAAACCGACCGTAATCCGGAATCGGCCTTCAAGCTGTTTCTGTCTCCTGCAGCCGCAGAAGCGAGCCCGCGGAAATCTGTAGATTATTGAAGAAGAGTGTCTGTCCGGAGCGATCAAACATGATCGATGCTTCATCCAGCCAGGCCTGGCTGACCTGAGCCGCTTCCGGAATGGTAAGGGCGCCCAGTTGCAGGCTTCCACCCAGCACAGCCAGTTCAATCTGCCCTTCCCGCCAGCGGATTTCACCCCAGGCTGCGTCGACTGACCAGAAAAATTGTTGCGGTCGGCTCCGGTGCAGCGGCTGAAAGGACAGGTGGCCGCAAGTCATGTCGCAGGTGAATCCGCTGTAGGCCAGCAGCAGTGCATAGGACGCAATGGATCGGGCATAATTGCTGCCGCATTCGAATTCGTTCCAGGGATTGCGTTTCTCACCATCATATCGGTCACGGACCGCCTTGACAACTTTCATGCCTTCTTCTTCCATGCCGCGCATGATCATGTGGATACCTGCCTGGTACTCAAAGCCATGCATCGTTTCCTCACTGTATGGTGCCGGCACCACCGGCTTATAACGGCCTTCAGGCCAGGCGCAGATCGTTGTGCCACCCTCGTCGTTGAGGCAGTAGATCCGGCAGGGATTAAACAAGTGGCGCATCGAATCATGATAATTGAAGCGAAAGATGCTCTGCAGGGCAGCCTGAACTTTATCCTTGTCAAAAACCTCATCCAGGCCGATCAGGTCGCAATGCCACTGGGCCAGCACCTGGTCAATCGCAGAACCTTCCCCGATCTGGTATTTCAGCTCACCGGCTTCTTCATTCCAGTAGGCATCACGCAGCGAATGACCAATCAGGGTATCGTCAGCGTATAGATCCAGAACAGACACATCGTTCAGGTCGATCTGCTGGAAAAAATACTCACCATTAAAAAGATGCTCGTTGACCCAATGACGGCCGCGTTGAGCGATTTCCCGGTAGAGCGTTGCTGTCTCTGTTTCGTGCAGAGCCTCTGCCATACGGGCGGCAGCCAGCAGAGCAGCCAGGTAAAAACCGCTCAGCCAGGCATTAGGGCCGAAGAGCTCCATATCCAGCGTATGATGCTGTCTGCCAGACAGATAGCCCTTCTTGTCCGGATCCCAGCGGTCATGGTTTTCCGGTGACCAGGCATATTCCAGCGATTTTTTAACAGCAGGCCAGAGTCGGCGCAACCAGTTTGTGTCACCACAAATCCGCCATTCCCGGTAAACTTTGACCACCCCACCCATCTGACCGTCGACACAAGCCCGGAAAGACCAGGGATCACGTCCCAGGGGCAGTTGCAGGCGGAAGGGCATCTCACCACTCTCCAGCAGGTTGTAGCGGTAATCCAGATCACGCATGGAGCGCTCCAGCGACGGGTACAGATACGGCAGGGCATAAGCATAGTTCCAGACATGGGTGCAGGAACCTTCACAGCAGCCGGATGTGGCATGGCAGCCCTCAAAACCATAAAACGAGCCGTCGGTCAGAAGCAGGCAGGTGGGCGAGCGCAGCAGGGAAAGGTTCGCAGTCAAGGCCTCCAGGGCCACCTCCGGCAGGGAGGAGCGGTACAGGACATCCTGAAAACGCTCGGTCTGCGCTGCCAGCCGCGTCCAGTTCTGCTGCAGATACAAGTTGACCGCCAGCGCGTCGGGGAAAAGCAGGGCATAATGGTTTTTCCAGGTATTCTGGCTGATGATCTCCTCAGCGGTAGCCTCTTCTGCTTTCTGTGGCTTCCAGTAGTTGGTCGCGTTAGGAAAATACCAGGCCAGGACAAAGCGTACCTTTGCCTGTTCGCCCGGCTGTAATGTCAGGCGGGCTGTCAGCGTCGCGACAGATTCACCCTGTTCGGTCTGTTTTTCCAGAGGATATCGCCTGTTGCTTAAATCCCCGGATGCCGTGAAATCACGCCAGAAAATACCCAGACTGTCAAACCAGGCACCATGAAACCAATCCTCCTGCCAGGCAACCCGGTCTGCCTGTACAGAAAAAGTCAGTTCACCGAATTGAGGATCATCTGAATCAGCCCAGCTGCTCTGTTGCCGCATCATGTGCACATCACCGGACTGCAGATGCGTGTTGTACCGCTTGCCCTGAGGCAGAGGGTTGCTGACGCTCAGCGCCAGGACAAAATCCCTGACCTTGTCGGAACGGTTGGTGATCAATGGCTCAAAGCAGGCAGCTGGCAGGGCCGAATCATCCTGATTCAGCGGAATCATGGGGTTGAAAGCTTTCAATGAGACATCAGCAGGAAAAGTATCGTCCAGAAAGTCAATCCGGGCGGCAGGATAGCGGGCCGTAAAGACCGTCTGGCGAAAATGCGGTACACCGGCCATCAGATGGCGATCCGGTCCGAAACCATAGTTTTTTTCACCACCGGTGTAGGGCGGCGGGAGGTCGCTGTTCAGCACCCGGGCGTCCACAACACGACCATCTTCTTCGATCTTGACAGCAAAGTGGGAAAAGCCGTTCAGGCTGTTTTTGTTCGGCTTGTTGAAAATTTCCCAGTCAACCAGACGTCCTGTTCCGGACAATCCGATGGTTCCGGTGCCAATGCCGCCGAGTGGAAAGGATATTTCGCGAAGGTACTGGTCACGGTAGACAAATCTGCTCATACGAAGGTCCTCCATTCATGTTTATCGGCAGGCCTGGCAACAGTCGTTTATCCCGGCAGAGCATGCAGCCAGACAAGCATTTCGCCCGGACCGCGGTTCCCCCAGACATAATACGGCACAAAATTCAGACGGACAGGCACCAGTTCAGGTGTTTCTGCAAAACGGTAAAGCGAATCAACGGATCCGTCCGCCTGCCGGTAACCGGCTGCCTTGAGACCGGGTATGTCGCCCGGCCAGGCTTGATGCCAGTCGAGGTCGACCGGGCTGTTGTCCGGCAGATACAATCGCCACAGTTCCCGACCCTGGTCGGCTTCTTCAAGGCAATAAAGCAGCGGTCCGCGCTGCAGGCAGACCTTACCGATATTTTCCGGTACAGCCGGATCGCAGGTTACACGGCATGGCTGCATGTCAAAGGTCAGGCTGACCGTTACCGGTCCCGCGGGACAGTCGATCTGGATATAACCGTTTTCAATGTCCGGAACAACCTGCCGTCCGTCCTGCATCAATGTATGCTGCCGGCACCAGCCGGGAACACGCCAGGCCAGCCGGCAGGCGGCACCGTCCTTATGCAGCGTCACCGCGCCATCAGCCGGATATCGTGTCCGGCAGGTCAGCTGAACAAGGCCGTTCGCCATTGAAAAAACGGCTTCGCTGTCGATATAAAGGTGCTGGTATATGGTCTGGCTGTTATAGGTGAAGACATAGCGGTCCAGGCTGCTCAGCAGACGTATCAGGTTGGTCGGGCAGCAGGCACAGCCAAACCATTTTTGCCGCTCAGGTTTGACATGCCAGTGATCTGGCTCTTGCTGGCTGGCAGACGGCCAGACCTGCAGGGGATTGACATAGAAGAAGCGGGTACCGTCGAGCTGAACACTGGCAAGACAATTGTTGTAAAGCGCCCTCTCCATGACATCGGCTATGGCTGAACGTGGCTGGACTTCAAGCATGCGTCTTGCCGCAAAAACAAGGGCGATCGAGGCACAGGTTTCCGCATAGGCTGTGCCGTTGGGCAGATGATTGTCAAAAGTGAACGCTTCACCGTGATGGGTTGAACCGACACCGCCGGTTACATAGAGGCGATGGCGTATACAGTTGTCCCAAAGCCGTTCCGCAGTCTGCATCAACTCAGAAGAGCCGCTTTCCGCGGCAACATCGACCAGCCCGGACAGCAGGTACAGCGCGCGGACAGCGTGCCCATCCAGTGTCTGCTGCTCTTTTAATGGTTTGTGAGCCTGATATTGTCTGAGGGGTGGTCGGATATATGGCGGCCAATCTGCCTGCTCCCGGCCAGCGCGCTTTTTTTCTTCTTCGAAATAAAGGGGTTGTTGACCTCGCTCCTCGATAAAATACCGGGCTAGCCGGGCATGATGCGGGTTGCCGGTTACATGGAAGAGTCGCATCAGCGCCAGTTCCAGTTCCGGATGGCCGGGATAGCCCCGGCGCTGGCCGGGTTCGCGACCGAACGCTTCCGCAATACAGGCGACATTGCGTTCCATAATATCGATAAAACGTCGTTTCCCGGTGGCTTCGAAGTAAGCGACCGCGGCTTCGATCAGGTGGCCGCTGCAATAGAGCTCATGCTCATCCCTCAGGTTGCGCCAGCGGTTTTTTCCCAGCACGAGGCTGCCAAACGTATTCAGATAGCCGTCTGCCTCCTGGGCTGCGGCCAGCAGGTCAATCACTTCATCAATGCTCTTTTCCAACTGTTCATCGGGGCGGGCTGCCAGCCAGCCGGCAGCTGCTTCCAGCCATTTGGCCAGATCCGAATCCAGAAAACAGGGACCCTGGTAGGTTTCTCCGGAAGAAAGGCCACGATTGCGGTCTGCGGCCAGGCGCAGGTTGCGCAAGCTGTAAGATGGCGGCGCATCCGACAGGTCATCGTTCAAAGCCCGCCACTGGTGGGGGATCATGGACGAGAACGCAAGATCGCGATAATAACCCCAGAAACCCTTATCTATCTTTACCTGCTTCAAGGATACCGGCTGTGTATTTTTCATCATAGAAAACCTCTCAACGCATGCTGGAACCCTTCCGGATATGGCGGTTGCGCCTGCATCCGGCAAAACAGCGAAAATCCGCCAAAAGCGGTCGATCGCATCAGACAACAACGACCGTGTTCATTATACTCTGAAGGGTTATCATGAACAAGGAAACACTAAACAATATTGAGCCTGCTACGCTGGTCTCGGTTTAACTGGAAAGGCAGCGTTAACATAATATTAAAAAAAGCCGTGCTTCCGGCTCCGGGCAAGACTTCTGCCATGAGGGAGAATCGTGCTGACACGCTTCTCCTGTTTATCCGGATCAGAAGCACGGCACCAGGCAAAGCTCAGCGAGGCAGTTCCCTTTGCATTGATTGAGCAACACCTTATAATAGTGCGTGAAGAGCCCCGTGCCCAGACAAGCAGAACAGGTTATTGGACAAGGAGGCCAGCAGGCTATGAATGCACTTCATGATCTTTTGTCCACAAGCCCTTCACCAGCAGCCCTTGCATACCGGCATTTTCCCACGCAGCACCAGGCGGTGATCTTTCGCAACTGGGAAATGGTCCATCCGGCACGACTGGCTCAGATTCTGGCAACAGATGAGGGGACAGTGCTGGCGGCTGCCCGGGAAATGGGACTTAGGGTACCGCCCAAGGTCGATGACCGGTGGCTGGATCGCGGCTACATCACCATCATCCGCAACAACTGGCACCTGCTGCCTGTTGAACAATTGCTGGAACTCCTGGGATGGAGCGAGGAAAAACTGGCATATGCCCTCAAAGAAGATGATTTCCTGTGGGTTAAATTGGGCCAACTCAAACCTTCTGTGCCCAAAGCGGTCTACCGGCCGCTGGA
>JAAYLM010000011.1 GCA_012521915.1 Oscillospiraceae bacterium
GCTCCAGACCGGCCAGATAATAGAAATTCCGGTTTGCCCAGAAAGGATACGACTCATCGGATGTCCGGTGCGGCGCTTTTCCTGAAGTGAGCAGGGCCATAGCCTGCCCGGGAAGACAGGCCAGCAACCGCGAGCGGTTTTCAGAAAAATAAGAAACAGGCAGTGACGGTTTTTGTTTGTTCGCCAGATCAACATCAGCTGAACTTTGTTTGTCTATCATGTAAATCCCCTGTCCGGACCATAGCCGCTTTCATGGCTGTCCTTGTTTTGTACTAGTTTACCGCGAGCAGGCGGCAGCTGACAAGGTGATGATGCCAACAGGCAAACGTTCCCTGGCCGGGATGTCTACGCCATCGACAAAAGGTTGCGTGCTGCTGGGGTTCGTGAGCGATAAACAAAGAAACATCTACCCGCCGGTGTTTTTTTTACTTCTCCTGGAAGTTCCTGCTGTTTTTTTGTCAGTACAGGTCATGGCACCGGTCCGACCACCCTGTGGTCTGGGAATGATGTATCTACATCATATGCCTGTTCATCGTGTAAAAAAAGAAGCTTTATGTAAAATGCAGGTAAATTGAACGGTCGGACAAGTTCATGATCCGGGCGGCCAGATGGAGCAAAGCAAGCATAATCCGCCTGCTGACGAGCCATAAACGGCAGGTGCCAGCAGGCGGATAAAGACAGGCAAAAAACCAATCCGGGAAATATGCGGCCTGGCTACTCGTTGAACGTGCCAAAGGCTCGGTATCGCTTGTAACGTCTGGCTGGCAGCTCAGCGACATCCCGTGTCCGCAGGGACCGCAAGGCATCGTTGAGAAACGCCTGGATGGCCGTCGCTGTGGCAGGCAGGTTCGCCTGGGCACCGTCTTGCGGTTCAGCGACCACAGTATCGCAGACACCGAGTTCGCTCAAATCATGAGCTGTGATACGCAGCACATCTGCAGCTTCGCGCTCTCGTGCAGGGTCTTTCCAAAGCAACGAAGCAAACCCGCGTGGCGAAATAACAGAATACAAAGCATTGGACAACATGCCCAGATGATCACAGACACCGATGGCCAGCGCGCCTCCGCTACCCCCTTCTCCTGTAACCAGGCTGATCAGGGGTGTTTTCAGCTGCATCATCTCCATCAGGTTGACGGCTATGGCTTCACCCTGGCCGCGTTCTTCAGCGCCGATGCCGCAGTAGGCCCCTGATGTGTCGATCAGGCTGACGACCGGCCGGCCGAATTTCTCAGCCTGGCGCATCAAGCGCATGGCTTTGCGGTAGCCTTCCGGATGAGGCATGCCAAAACGGCAGTGTGCATTTTCCTCCAGTGTTCGGCCTTTGCGGTGCCCGATAATGGTCACCGGAATATTGTTGAATCGCCCCAGCCCGCACCAGAGCGCCGGATCATCGGCATAACGCCGGTCTCCGTGCAGTTCTGTCAGATCATCGAACAGCAACGGCAGATAGTCCAGCAGGACAGGGCGTTTACGCTGTCGGATGATGTCCAGGCAGGCAGAACCACTGCGTTGCGGTGTATCCTCAGCCGGCAGGGAAGCGATCAGCTGATCCGGCTGCCAGTCACAAGGCTGATGCAGTTCCAGCAGCGTAGCCAGCGTGGTGCGCATACGGGCGCGAGGAACGATCAAGTCGAGAAAACCGTGTTCCAAAAGGAACTCGGCGCGCTGAAAGCCTTCCGGCAGCGTTTCGGCAATGGTTCCTTCAATAACACGACGGCCGGCAAAGCCGATGAGCGTTCCCGGTTCGGAGAGGATAATATCGCCAAGGCTGGCAAAACTTGCGGTGACTCCGCCAGTGGTCGGATCTGTCAGGATGGAGATGTACAACAAGCCGGCTTCCTGAAATTGACCAACAGCAGCGGCTGTCTTGGCCATCTGCATCAGGGAAATGATCCCTTCCTGCATGCGGGCTCCACCAGAAGCGGCAAACAAGACAACGGGCAGCCTTTCCTGCAAGGCACGCTCGAAGAGCCGTGTGATTTTCTCCCCGACAACAGAGCCCATTGACCCCATCATGAAGCGGCTGTCCATGACCCCCAAGGCACAACGGTTGCCATCAATGGATGCCGATCCGGTTATGATGGCTTCCTTCAACCCGGTTTGCTCCTGCAGCTGAAGCAGCTTTTCCGGATAGCCGCTGAAATCAATCGGGTTGCGGCTGGTCAGATCAGCATCCCATTCCTGAAAACAACCTTCATCACAGGTCAGCGCCAAACGGGTGAGGCAGTCGATACGGTAATGATGACCGCAAAGGCGGCAAACACTGCCGGCACGCTCAAATTCATCGCGAAAAATGATCCCTTTGCACTCAGGACACTTGATCCAGAGGTCAACCGGCACCGGACGATGGTAGGTAAAAGGCTGTTCTGCCAGCTGATCAGGCGAAGCAGGCGCCGGTGTGACCAGGCGCAGTTCAGTATCCGTTCTCAGGCGCTCCCGCATTTGACGCAATGTATCGACAACCATGTTCATGCCTCCTTGCCCGGGCCGCTCAATTCGGCCAGCAGGGCTTCATTATGCCTTTTGATGTAGCTGATATCGTACTGGCCGCTGATAAACGCCGCTTGACGTAAAATAGCCAGGTGATAATCAATATTGGTTTCAACACCACTGATCAAAAACTCCATTAAGGCCCGGCACATACGGGCGATCGCCTGCTCACGGTTCGGGGCATGGACGATCAGCTTGGCGATCAGGGAATCATAGTCCGGCGGTATAACCGCACCGTGATACAAGGCACTGTCGATGCGGACGCCAGGACCGCCCGGCAGATGCAGGCCGGTTATTTTTCCTGGACAGGGTCTGAAACCGGCGCTTGGATCTTCCGCGTTGATGCGGCATTCCAGCGCATGTCCCTGAAAGCGGATATCCTGTTGGCGCCAGGACAAAGTCTCGCCTGCCGCCATGCGGATCTGCTCCTGGATCAGGTTGACCCCCGTTACCGCTTCGGTAACCGGATGTTCAACTTGAATGCGCGTGTTCATCTCCATGAAATAAAAACGTTTGTCCGCGTCAACCAGGAACTCCACGGTACCTGCTCCTTCATAGCCGACACGGGCAGCCAGCCTTACGGCGGCTTCTCCCATGGATCCGCGCAAAGCATCATCACTGAACGGTGAAACCGCTTCTTCGATGATTTTCTGGTTACGCCGCTGCAACGAGCAGTCCCTATCGCCCAGATGGATGACATGACCGTGACGATCAGCCAATATCTGAATTTCAATATGGCGTGGCTGTTCCAGAAACCGCTCCAGATAGAGCCGGTCATCGCCGAAACAGGCCAGCGATTCAGCGCGGGCGGTCTGCCAGGCCTGGGGCAGCGCGTCATGGTCAGGAGCCAGGCGCATACCTCGGCCTCCGCCACCGGATGATGCCTTAACCATGAGCGGATAGCCGATGGACGAAGCGGCCTTCATGGCATCCGCTAAGGTGTTCACCACATCATCAGAGCCGGGAATGACCGGCACGCCAGCTTCCTGAGCGGTTTTCCTGGCTGTTGATTTGTCTCCCATCAGGCTGATGACTTCGGCGGTTGGACCAATGAACCCCACGCCGCAGCGGGCGCACATGCGGGCAAAAGCAGCGTTTTCCGATAAAAACCCGAATCCGGGATGAATGGCTTCGGCACCACTGATCAGGCAGGCTGTGAGGATCGCCTGCGGGTTCAGATAACTGTCCCGTGCTGCGGCCGGGCCGATACAGATGCATTCATCGGCCAGCTGAGTGTGCAGCGCTGTACGGTCAGCTTCTGAACAGACAGCCACTGAACGGATGCCCATCTCCCGGCAAGCCCTGATGATGGTCACGGCGATTTCTCCACGATTGGCGATCAGGATTGTCTTAAACATCATTTAATCTCCAATAGCGAATATGATTTCCGCCGAGGCAGCCAACTCATCAGCGACATAAGCCCGGCTACTGGCAAAGCCGATAGAGCCGCGCATTTTATTAAGATGCACCTCAAGGCGCAGGACATCTCCCGGTACGACTTTTCTTTTGAAGCGGACTTTATCCACGCCGCCGAAAAAGGCAAGCCTGCCCCTGTATGCCTCCTGATTTAAAACACAGACGGCACCGGCCTGGGCCATGGCTTCCAGGATAAGTACACCGGGCATGACCGGCAGCTGGGGAAAATGACCGCGAAAAAAGTCTTCTTCACCTGTCAGTGCTTTCAAAGCAACCGCATGTTGATCACTAAGTTCACAAATGGCATCAATAAGTAAAAAAGGGTGCCTGTGTGGTATGACAGCCTCTATGGCTGCCTTGTCCATCAGAACCGGCATAGCCGTTGCTGATATGGCTCCGGTACACGACACTTCGTTTTTTATACCGGTTCTGTCTTGATGTTTTTTTATCTGCTGCATGTTGCTTACTCCTGTACAATCCGCATGAGCGGCTGACCATACTCTACGCGCTGTCCATCTGTGACATATATTTCCTGGACTTTGCCTGAACTATGGCAGGTGACTTCATTCATCAGTTTCATCGCTTCTATAATGCAGACCGTCGCGCCGGCCTCCACGGCCGCGCCAGGCTTGACATATGGGTCACTGTCCGGGGAAGCTGCGGCATAGAAGACGCCGACAACAAGTGCTTTGACCGATTCGGTGTTCTCGTCAGTTTCGACCGCTTCATCTGGTTCATTGGTCTGTCCAGTTGCCACAGACTGATACTGCCCTGGCTCAGAGCTTTCCGCCTCGACTGCGGCAGGCCGATCCGGTAGGTCAGCGCATTTCATTTTCAGGCGGCTGCCTTCGCAATCCAGCTCGAGCAGGCGTATGCCATTGCGTTTCATCTGTTTCATCATTTCGATAATATCTGCTGTGTTCATGCGTGCTCTACCTTTCTCAGACACAAGGTTCCATTATGACCGCCAAAGCCCAATGAATTGCTGAGTGCGGCCTGCACTGTCAGCGAAACAGCGTTATCAGGCACATAGTCAAGATCACAGTCCGGATCAGGCTGCCTCAGGCCAATCGTCGGGGGAACCATCGCGTCACGCATCGACATCATGACGGCAATGGCTTCCACCGCACCTGCCGCGCCCAGCAAGTGGCCGGTCATGGATTTGGTTGAGCTGACACGGATCTTGCAGGCATGGTCGCCGAAGACTTTTTTTATCGACAAGGTTTCAAACTTGTCATTAAGCGGCGTGCCGGTGCCATGGGCATTGATGTAGTCGATTTGTTCTGTTTCCAGGCCGGCCTCCTGGATGGCCAGCTGCATGGCCATGGCGGCACCGCTGCCCTCAGGGTCAGGACTGGTGATATGGTAGGCATCAGACGTGGCGCCATACCCTGCGATTTCGCAGAGGATGTCGGCATCGCGGGCCAGGGCTGAGTCAAGGGACTCAAGGACAAGAATACCTGCCCCTTCACCAATGACAAATCCTTCGCGTTCCGCGTCAAAGGGAATGGATGCCCTTGCCGGATCGGCTGAACGGCTGAGCGCGGTCATGTTGTCGAATCCGCCCAGGGCGATGGGCGTAATCGGCGCTTCCGCACCTCCGGCGATACAGACATCCAAATGGCCATGCTTAATGGCACGATAGGCTTCGCCGATCGCATGTGTGCCGGACGCACAGGCGGTGGTGACACATAGACTGCTGCCTTTAGCGCCATACAGCATGGAGACCTGGCCTGCTGCCATGTTGGCGATCATCATAGGAATGAAGAAAGGCGAGACACGTGCCGCACCGCCGCCCAGATATAGTTTTCGGTACTCGGCGGCCATCGTCTCCAGTCCGCCAACACCACTGCCAATGATCACCCCGAAACGCCAGGGATCAATCTTTCCGGATGTGAGGCGACTCTGTTTGACGGCCTCAGCTGAGGCGGCAACAGCGAACTGGCAATAGCGGTCCATGCGCCGGGCTTCACGTCCTTCCATGAAATGAAGTGGATCAAAGCCCTGGACCTGGGCTGCGACCTGGACACGGACATCATCGCTGCCCTCGATATGCAAGGGGCTGATACCCAGCCGGCCTTCACAAAGGCTCTGCCAGAAAGATGGCACATCCAGACCAAGAGGTGTGATCGCTCCAGCACCGGTTATCACAACCCGGCGTCCGGAAGCCGGTTTTCTTTCAGCTTCACTTGCCAGCGGCTGCTCAAATATACTGCTCTTTCCTATCCTGCTCACAAAACAAGACCTCCTGATATTTCAATAACCTGTCCGGTGATATATCCGGCTGACGGAGACGCCAGAAAAGCAATCAGGTCTGCGACATCCTCCGGCTGGCCAAAACGGCCCAGGGCGATGGATTGACGTGCCTGTTCTTTGACTTTATCCGGCAGCTTAGCGGTCATGTCTGTTTCAATAAAACCTGGCGCTACCGCGTTTACCGTGATCTGCCTGGAAGCGACTTCTTTAGCCAGTGATCGGGTCAGCCCGATGATTCCGGCTTTGGCGGCCGCGTAGTTGACTTGGCCGGCATTTCCGTAAAGCCCGGCGACCGAAGTCAGGTTGATGATACGACCCTGGCGGGTTTTGAGCATATCCGGAAGCACCAGACGGCACATCAGGAAGGTACCTGTCAGATTAGCATCAACAACCGATGTGAACTGCTCTTTATTCATGCGAAGGCATAAGCCATCACGGGTGATCCCGGCATTGTTGACCAGGACATTGACCGGACCGAGTTTTTCGTGTACAGCTTCAAGCAGGCTGACGCAGTCTTCTTCCCGGCTGATATCGGCAGAGAAGGGCGCAGCCTGTACATGATGTTGCTGACAGCGGGTGGCTGTTTCAGTAGCTTTCTCAGTTTCACTGCGATAAACAACGGCAATGTCAAAACCTTGTTCAGCAAGTTTGACAGCTGCAGCCGCGCCGATTCCCCGGGAAGAACCTGTTATAAGGGCTACCATGTTTTTTCTTCCTTTCCTTTTCGTGAATCCAGGCCAGGAACAGCGACAGGCAAATGATCGCCCAGCAGTGTTGCAGCCTGGCCGAAAAGTTCCTGAATAATTTCAGCAGCCGGCTGGCATTTACTAACCATCCCGGCGGATTGCCCGGCCATGAAGGAACCTTCATCTGTATTGCCATCCTTGACAGCCCGGCGCAGTGATCCGACGGTGATGTTTTCCATTTCAGCGAATGTCGCACCCTGCTTTTCCAGTTCCAGCAAATGGCGGGCCAGCTTGTTTTTCAAGGTTCGGACCGGATGACCGCCACTGCGCCCGGTGACCAGCGTATCGATGTCGCGTGCCTTGATGACCATTTGCTTGTAATGCTCATGGATACAGCACTCATCGCTTACCAGAAAACGGGTGCCCACCTGAACGCCATCAGCACCCAGCATCAAGGCCGCCGCCAGGCCGCGACCATCAGCGATGCCACCAGCCGCGATGACAGGAATGGATACAGCGTCTGCCACCTGGGGTACCAGGCACATGGTTGTCAGATCGCCAATATGCCCGCCCGCTTCGGTTCCTTCCGCGACAACGGCGTCAGCGCCCAGCGTCTCCATGCGCCGCGCGTAGGCTACGGAGGCGACAACAGGAATTACCCGGATACCAGCGGCTTTCCAGGATGCTATGTATTTGCCGGGAGATCCGGCTCCGGTGGTTACAACCGGCACTTTTTCCTCTATGACGACACCTGCCAGGTGCTCCGCTTCAGGATTCATCAGCATGATGTTGACACCGAACGGCCGGCTGGTCAGTTCTTTGGCCAGGCGAATTTCTCGGCGCAGAAGCTCAGCATTCATCGATCCGGCCGCGATCAGCCCGAGACCGCCGGCATTCGAAACCGCTGCGGCCAGGCCGGCGTCGGCCACCCAGGCCATGCCACCCTGTATCAGTGGGTAATCAATGTTCAGCAGGGCACACAGGCTTTGTTTTTCCATCTGTTTCTTCCTTCCTCAATTCTTTCGATCGTTGCGTCATGGCATGATCAATAAACAAAAAGTGCCGCGCCATAGGTCAGACCGGCACCAAAGCCGCAGATAGCCACCATATCCCCGCGATCGAGCCTGCCGGAACGGATCAGCTCATCGAGACAAAGTGGAATGCTTGCTGAGGATGTGTTGCCCAGGTCAGCAATGCGGGAAATGATTTGTTCTGGTTCAGCCTTCATACGCCGTGCGGCCGCATCAGAGATCCGTTCGTTGGCCTGGTGCGGGATGATGTACCGCAGCTGTGCCAGATCAACACCGGCCTTGGCAACCGTTTCGAGCACAGAATCTGCCAGTACACGGACAGCAAATTTGAAAACTTCCTGCCCTTCCATGGTGAGTGTATGATCTTCATGGCTGCCAAAGCGGTCTGGCCAGACAGCTCCGTCCGCAAGAAAAGGATGGCTGATTTTAAGGGCCCGGCTAACCAGTACCTGACCATTTTGCCCTTCTGATCCCAGCTGTGTTGCCAGGAGGGCACTATCGTCTTCTTGCCCGGCGCGTGCACAGACAACCGCCCCGGCGCCGTCTCCAAACAGGACACAGATGGAACGGTCACCATAATCGACGAGCTTGCTGACATTCTCACTGGCGATGATAAGCACATGTTCGATCGACAGATCCTGAAGATAACGCGCTGCCATGTCCAACGCATACACAAAGCCACTGCAGGCAGCGTTCAGATCAAAGCAGATCGCCTTGGAAGCACCCAGCTCTGCCTGCACAATGCAGGCCGTTGAAGGCAGATAATAATCTGGGGTGCAGGTGGTTACAATGATGACATCAATGGCCTCAGTCAAAACGCCTGCCGCTTCCATTCCCTTGCGTGCAGCTTCAACGGCCATAAACCAGGTTGGTTCACCTGATGAAAGGTGTCTTTGGGATATACCCGTCCTTGATGTTATCCATTCATCACTGGTTTCAACAACCGATGCCATCATCTGGTTGGTAACGACCAGATCCGGCAGATAGCTGCCTGTACCGATGATTTTCATTCGTTGCATCATTTCCCTCCACCGGCATCGACCGGCACCTTGATTTTCGACTTATCCTGCGTTATCTTATAAGCCGTACTATTTGTTGTTCAAATTATTTGATGATCAAAAGATATAGACAGCATAACGCTTCATACCCGGACTGTCAAGCCGGGTGCCGGCTGGCACTTCCTGAAAACTGCTAAACTTGACAAGTCAGATGCAGTCTGCCGGCAGAAAGGAATCAATGATGATCGCCATACTTTTTTCCGGACAGGGATCGCAGTATCAACATATGGGGTATTCCCTCTGTCAGGAAAGTGAAGCAGCAACCTCTGTCTACGCGACAGCCACCCGCATATTGGGTTATAACCCGATACAGCTTGATGACGGGCAGTTGAAGCAAACGGTTTTTGCCCAACCAGCTATTGTGACACTAAGCCTGGCGTTATGGCACACGCTGCTGGAAGGCTGGATGCCACCCGAAAGCACGGTTCTCGCGGGGTTTTCGCTGGGCGAATACAGTGCGTTGATCGCTGCAGGCATTCTGCAGGCGGACGATCTGCTCCGCCTGGTCCAGAAGCGAGCCGTTCTGATGCAGGAAGCGGCAGAAGAAAACCCTGGCGGCATGGCCGCTGTTATCGGCCTTTCTGAAGCGGTGATCAGCGGGATTCTGGCGGAAAGGAAATTCCACGATCAGGTTTACGCCGTCAATTTCAACGCACCGGGGCAGATTGTCCTGTCTGGCAGACGTACGGCTTTGGAACAATGCCTGCAGGTGTGCCAGGACGCCGGAGCACGTCGCGTCGTGCCGCTGGCGGTCAACGGAGCTTTTCATACACCGCTGATGGGCAAAGCTGCTGAGAAGCTGGTACGGTTTGCCAGCGAACTGTCTTTCGCCCCGGCGCAGCTGCCTTTGTACAGCAATACGGACGCGACCCGCCTGGACGGGCAGACGGACTGGCCTGCCTATCTGGCTCGTCATCTGTGCGGTCCGGTTCGCTGGACCGATGAATTAGGGAAAATCGCTTCAGATGGCGCAACGGCGTTCTGGGAGCTGGGACCCGGCAAAGTGTTGGCCGGCCTGGTCAGAAAAATTCTGCCGGACGCAAAAGTTGCCTCTGCAGCAGACGTCAGTCAGCTGAAGGCGCTCCTGGCCCGGGAATAAGCCATCAGGAACAGATTAGTCCGGTCATAACGCTGTAGTGTAATCTATTTGTAGGCCGCCGCAAATTATTCGCCTTGCCTGATCTGCTATAATGAAAGACAGCTCTGTTCAGTCAGCGCAATTGTTCAATCGAGGAGGCCAAAACGTGATCTATGATTCCAGATTAAACCAGCTGGCCAGGCTGATGTTGCAGCATTCCATGCAGATCAGGAGAGGTGACGGCTTCAGCCTGTCTGCTGACATGGTCGCCAAACCACTCGTGCAGGCGATACTGGCGGAAACTGCCCGGATCGGTGCTTTTGCCAGAGTGGCGTGGACAGATAATGAGATATCCCGCCAGCAACTTGAGTTGTATCATTCTGATGATGAGGGCTTGTCCGCTGCTTTTCTTGATGACATGGCTCAGGCAAGCATCCGGCGTTTTGAGAAGCTGGTCGGCGAAATCGCCATTAGAGCCTACACCAATGACGCGGAACTCAGTCAGATCGAACC
>JAAYLM010000127.1 GCA_012521915.1 Oscillospiraceae bacterium
GCTGCAGGATGTATGTTGGCTGATCCAGTTGAATTCCTCTTTGTCACCGGAACGGATGCCAAACTGGTGGAGATGACCATCGCCCACCAGATCCCAGCAGCGTCGCATGACTGTCGCGTGGGAGTAACGTTCCCCGATGTAGTGCTGACGCACATCGGCATGTGCGTCAAAGTGAAGCAGATGCAGGTCCGGGAAGCGTTTGTAGGCGGCGCGCACAGCCCCCAGGGTAACTAAATGCTCACCACCGATCATCAAGGGCAGTTTCTGGTCAGCAAGGATCTGGCTGGCCTGGGTCTCAATCAGGCGCAACGCTTTTGTCGGATTGCCAAAGGGCAGTTCCATGTCACCTCCATCAAAAATAGCGAAATCAGTCAGATCAAGGTTCTGATAAGGGCTATAGGTTTCGATGCTGTAGCTTTCTGCCCGCATGGTGCGGCAGGCCAGGCGGGTGCCCGGCCTGTACGATGTTGTCGCGTCAAAAGGAGCGCCGAAAACAACGGCATCAGCAAGATCATAGGCAATGTCACAGCCAATAAAATGTTGATCAGCTTTATCCCAGGTCGACATGTTCAACGTCCTCCAGCAAATCCTGCACATAGGTCGGCAGGGCAAACGCACCGCGATGCAGGTTGGTGTTGTAGTACTTTGTTTTTATATCCCGTTTTTTCCAGTCTTTAGCCCGCAGGTCACGTACAGGATGAAAAGCATTCGAAGCAAAACCAAACAACCAGTGGCCGGATGGATATGTTGGAATATGCGCCTGGTAAACACGGCTGATCTCAAAGGACTCAACAATACGCTTGTGAGCACGCTGCATGGCAACAGCATCGACAGCATAAAAGGGGCTCTCGTGCTGATTGACCATAACACCGTCAGCATGCAAGGCTTTAAAACAGTTACCGTAAAACTCACGTGTAAACAAGCCTTCACCCGGCCCAAAGGGATCGGTAGAATCAACAATGATCAGATCATAATGATCTGAAAAGCGCCTTACATATTTCAGGCCGTCCTGATAATAAATAGTCAGGCGCGGGTCATTGAGACGGTTGGATGTAAATGGCAAAAAGCGGCGGCTGACATCGACGACCATTTCATCGATTTCCACCAGGTCAATTTCCTCAATGTCCCCGTAGCGGACCAATTCGCGCACAACACCACCATCACCGGCTCCGATGACCAGCACTCTTTTCACACCTGGATGGACAGCCATCGGAACATGAACAAGCATCTCATGGTAGACAAACTCATCTTTTTCCGTCAGCATAAGAAATCCGTCCAGCACCAGGATACGGCCAAATTCCAGCGAATCAAAGATATCAATGCGCTGGTAATCACTCTGGCCGCTGAACAACTGGCGGTCAACCTGAATGAGAAAGCGGACATGCGGGGTGTGTTTTTCACTAAACCATAATTCCATGGGGCAACTCCTCAATGACATTTATTGTGCTGACGGCCGGATCCTCTGTTCCTGTCAAGGAACACCCTTTCTCTTTTGAATAGCTTATATAGGCGACAATATCGGCTGTAATCTGCTCTCCAGGTGCCAGGATCGGGATGCCCGGGGGATAGCTCATGACAAACTCGCTGCAGATGCGATTGACACTCTGATCAAGGGGCACGGCTGTCTTTTCCGCGTAAAAAGCCTGCTGCGGGGTCATGTGCACCCGCGGATTGATATACTCATAAGACAGCATGTCCGCTCCATCTTTTTTGTATCGGCGCCGGATCTCAGACAGTGCGCTGACCAGTCTTTCCAGATCCTGGATGCGGTCACCCATGGAAAGGTAAGCCAGAATGTTGCCAATGTCGCCAAATTCGATCTGGATATCATATTCGTCTCGTAGAAGGCTGTACACCTCAATGCCGGCCAAACCCATAGCCAGGGTGTTAACAGCCAGTTTTGTCGTGTCAAAATCGAAAATGGTGTCTCTATTGACAAGTTCTCTGCCATAGGCATAATAATCGCCGATCTGGTTGATTTCCTCCCGGGCATAAGCTGCCATTTCGCTGACTTTGCGAAATATTTCACGCCCGTTCAGGGCAAGCACTTTACGGGAAAGATCCAGACTGGCCATCAACAGATAAGAGCCACTGGTTGTCTGGGTCAGGTTGATGATCTGCCGGACATAACGGGCATTGACCTGGGGGCCGCAGAGCAGCAGGGAGCTTTGCGTCAGTGAACCGCCTGACTTGTGCATACTGACCGCGGCCAGATCGTCTCCCGCTGCCATGGCTGCAACAAGAAGATCGTCGGCAAAGCTGAGATGGGTGCCGTGTGCTTCATCAACAAGCACCAGCATGCCCCGCTGATGGGCTTGGTCAACAATCGCCGGCAGATTGGAACAGATGCCATAGTAGGTCGGGTTGTTCACCAGAATTGCTTTAGCCTCGGGATGGCTTGTCATCGCAGATTTCACAGAATCCAAAGACATGCCCAGTGATATCCCCAGTTTTTTTTCAATCTGCGGGTTGACATAAACCGGTTCAGCGCCGCAGAGGACCAACGCGTTGATGACACTACGATGGACGTTGCGGGGCAGGATGATTTTTTCATCTTTTTTGCATGCCGACAAAATCATCGCCTGCACGGCAGAGGTTGTCCCATTGACCATAAAAAACGCCGCAGCTGCATTAAAAGCCTCGGCTGCCAGTTCCTCAGCCTCGCGAATAACCGAGACCGGATGACACAGGTTATCCAGCGGTTTCATCGAATTGACATCAAGGCGCATGCACTGCTCGCCCAGAAGCCGTGTCAATTCCGGGTTGCCCCTGCCATGTTTGTGGCCCGGAACATCAAACGGGACGATGCGCTGGGCATGAACCGCCTGAAGTGCTGTGACTATAGGGGTGTGTTTTTGCTTTTCTCTGTTCAAGGCAGCCTCCCTGCGATTATTTACAGCAGCAACGCTAAAAGGATCTTTTTGCTTTACATTGACCGATGCAGCTTCTTTTATTTATTATATCCGATATCGCAACCCGTAGATGAAACATGGGAAACATCAGCTTGATTTAAAGGAAACAGTCAACAAGACGATCTCAGACTGGCTTGCAAGACGCCAGGGCGGCCCCCAGGTGCCAACACCAGAAGTGACAACACTGTGCAACGCATCATAGACCTTGTAACCATAGGCGTTTTCATAGATCTGGGCAACGATCAGGTTGCCGGGAAAGATCTGTCCGTTATGGGTATGGCCACTTACAATGAGATCGACAGGCTGTCCTCTGGCTTCTGCCAGACCCAGAGGAGAATGATCAAGCAAAATAACAGGCTGCCCCGGAGGCACATCGGTCAGCCATTCAGCCAGGGGCCTCCGTTTTCCCTGTTCAGCTATGGGCGCTCGATCCAGGCGTCCAGCCAGACGGACACCGGCCACATCCAGTGATTCGTCCTGCAACACTTGAATACCGGCCTGTTGCAGGAAAGCCAGCATATCAGGCAGACCTGGCCCTGAATCGTGATTCCCCAGGCAGGCATACACGCCGTAGTCTGACTGCAACCGGCTCAAAATACGGGCAGCATCTTGTGGTTCGGCCAGATCTGTGAATCTACCATCGAACAAGTCACCAGCGAGCAGAATGAGATCGGGCTCCAACTGATTGACTGCCTGCACAAAAGACTGCAGGCGCCGTGCGTCCATCTCCAGGCCCATATGCAAATCAGAAGCCAGGATAAGCTTTAACTCAGTCTGGTCTGCTGGCTTTTCTATCGTCATAGCATAATGGACGGTATGCATCTGCCGGGCTTGCCATGATCCATAGAAGCCAATGGTTAGGATCATCAGACAGGTCAGCCACCCAGCCAGAATAGCTTGCCGTTTTGCCGAACCTTCAGCTCGTTTTCCGGTATGGCGAGAGATTAATCCGCGGATAAGCCGAATAAGATCAATCAAGGTGATAAAGACCAGAAAAAGAGCAAAAATACCAAGCCAGTAATTTCGCAGGTGACCCGTAAAGCGGCTGACTGCCTCCCCGAACGGCAGACGTTCCAGCAACGGAGATAAAGCGGCCAGCGTATACAGCGGCCAGTACAGGAAACCAATCCAAGCAGGCAGCAGCAGCCTCAGCCACTGCCAAATGCGCCAGCCAGGGTAGCTGGCCAGCAAAAAATATGCCAGCAGAAATAAAATTAAACCGTTCATCGAAATATACCCGCTCCACCACCGGCCGCAGCCTATCTTCCGTTAAAAAGAAAAGGCCGGGACGCGAATGTTTGACCGCGTCCCGGCATAAATGACATCCCGCCTGTTTCAGAGCCTCATTTTGCGCATGTCATCTTTCATGCGCTCCAGATCGGTGATCCAATCCTCAATGTCGTGCTCATGCTCCAACTCATCGTTCAGGATTGTGATGGCCATTTGATGGGTCGCGTAATCCTTGCTCTCCGCCAATGCGGCGAGCCCCTGGTAACGCTGAATAGCGCATCGCTCTCCATTGAGATTCTGCTGTAGAATCACCTCGACATACGGATCATTTGGTTCTTCATAATCACACTTGGCAAATAATTTCCACTGTTCTGGATTAAGCAAAGGCGTGCCCCCCAGCTGGATAATGCGGTTAACAACCAGTTCCGCGTGTCCCAGCTCCTGAGTCGCATGGAGCAGAAGCTCCGGTTCAATTTCACTGCGCATCGGTCCTTCCATGAGACGGGCGCCGACCCAGTACTGATAATAAGCCAGCCATTCTTCGGCCAAAGCTTCGTTCAGATACTGGATCATGAGCGAAACATCCAGGTTACTGATCTCAACAGCCTTTTTTCCCATTGTTCGCACCTCCACAATGATCTTGACCAAACCGCCGTTCAACGGGTTCAGCACAGATATCCTATAATCAGGATACTATTGTTTTTCTATGCTGACAATATTTCCCGGAAAGATTGCTGCAACCGCCGATGCCGCTTACTGGAGCTGAATACTGCATAGATCAACAGCACGCTCTCGAGCGATTAAGCAAAGTTCTTCGTAGGTTTTTTCATTGATCGGGACACCTTCTGCTTCTACCTTGCGGCTATTTTCCAGCTCTTTTTCCCCGTGGGTGTAGATACGGGGGCAGTCGAGTGCTCTGGCAGAATCTCTTAATTCCTGCAGATAGCGGGAAAAGCTTGACCGCCGTTCCGCTTTACTGCCAAAAAGGCCATAATCCACCGCCCAAAAGCAATGGGATGTCTGTGCTTGTTGAGCGACACTGGACAGGTGGTTGGCTGTCGGCCCGCCAGCCATGATACCGGTAAGCAATTCGCAGATTAAAGCCAGACCGTATCCTTTATGCCCGCCGTTTGTCTCACCGGCACCACCCAGGGGCAGAATGCCGCCTTTGCCCTTTTGAATGATGTTATCCAGAACAAGGCCGGCATCCGGGGTCACATCACCTTGGCCATCAATGGCCCAGCCCACCGGCAAATCCTTTCCCTGTTTATGTAAAACTTCAATTTTTCCCCTCGTTACAACGGTGGTCGCTGCATCGAAAAGAAATGGCACAGGATCGGCAGGCATCGCTAAGGCTATGGGATTTGTCCCTAGCATGGCCTGGCAGCCAAAGGTGGGCACCATGATGGCTTCTGTGTTGGTCATGCTGATACCAATGAGATCGTGTTCGCTGGCCATTCGGGTGTAATAGCCGGCGATGCCATAATGATTTGAATTACGGACAGCAACCAGGCCGATCCCTGAGTTTTCTGCCTTGCGGATGGCCAGGCGCATAGCCTTGTCAGCGATCAGCTGCCCCATGGCCTGGTTGGCATCGATCACAGCAGACAAGGGTGTTTCATAAACGATTTCCGCCTGCGCGTTGACAAGCACCATCCCGCGGGTGATCTCATCGTGGTATCTCATCAACCGCTGGACGCCATGTGACTCAATGCCAAAGCAATCGGCGGTCAGCAGGACCTGTGTAATCAGTTCTGACTGTTCTGTCGAAAAACCATAGGACTGGAAGATCTGCCGGCAGAACACGGTCAGGTTATTCAGCTTGATGTAACGCTTCTTCATTGCTTGTCCTTTCTGCATAAAGCACCAAAGCTACAGCAGACTATTTCCTGCCAATTATAGCACAGCAAGCCAGCATAAGAAGGTTTTATGCCCTTCTGCACTCGTTCAATAAGGATAACAGGTAACAACGACAAGCGGTTCTGCCGGTCGCGGAAAAAGGCCAGGTTCGTTGATGTCGCCATCAATGGCCTGACCCTTTGATCATTGTAACAGAACACACACGATTCACTTTATTTTCCGGACAGCCGCAAGCGACTGGTTAACGTGTGCTAGGTCCGCCAGCAGTCTGTCGCTTCAGCTGACCCTTTCTTTACGAACCGTTTTAAGAGCACGGCTCCAGGCAACCAGCTGGTCCAGCATGGTAGCCAGATCCTCATCCTGACCTGCAGATGGACTGAATGTTGCATAATCGACAAAATCTTCCGCCAGCAACAGGTTGACGGCCACCCGCACATCGGCTATCTGCAGTTCAGCAGCAATTTGACGCAGGTGCTCAACGGCACGTATGCCACCCATGGATCCGTAGCTGACGAATCCAGCCGCTTTGTTGTTCCATTCCGCGTAGATAAAATCCAGTGCGTTCTTCAGGGCAGCCGGCGGCGCATGGTTGTATTCAGGCGTGACAAAAATAAAACCGTCGAAAGATGCTATTTTTTCCGCCCAGCGCCGGGTATGCTCGTGAGCATACTGATGCATGGACGGGGGAACTGCCTCATCCAGCAACGGTAGATGATAATCCGCGATGTCGACCACTTCAAAGGTAGCGTCTTTTCTGGCAGAAGCCAGGTCATGGACCCAGCGGGCAACGTCCGGCGCTTTACGCCCTGGACGGGTTGACCCAATTATGATTGCGATATGATTCATCAAAATCCCTCCCGAGTTTGTATTTTAATATAGTCATATCATACCATACGCTGTTTGCCACAACCGTAACATTAGCTCCTTTGTGATAGCGTCTAGACGATAGGAATATTAAAGTTTCTCAATAATATCCAGGAAGGCTGTTATCGGCTGGGCACCTGTCAGCTCATGCTTTTCGTTGATAACAATTTTGGGCACACCGCTGACTTGATAACGGACCGTCAGGTAGACAAAGGCATTGCTTTCAACCATATCTGCCCTGATGTTCTTGTTTTCCAGGGCCAGACGATGGGCTGTGACAACAGCTGCCGGGCAATAAGGACAGCTTGGTGTCACAAATACCTGAATGTGAACAGGTTTGCTTATGGCAGAGATCCGTTTTGCCAAATCATCAGGCAGGGCTTCTTTTTGTCCTGATACAGACAGGATCGCGCCAAGGAAAGAGTTGATCTCATAGCCACCGGGGATGCCATAGAATTTGATGCCTGTATCGACGCCTGCTTCATCCAATACAACAATAGCAGGTACTTTATCCACCTGATATTGAGCGGCTTTATCCTTGTCAACAACCAGGTTCAGCACTTCCATGCTCAGTTTGTCATTCAGAGCTGCAATCTCTTTTACGAACTGGTGCGCATCATGACAGCTCTGGCATTCTATCTCCTGGGAAAAGAAGACCAGCTG
Organism: Oscillospiraceae bacterium; assembly: GCA_012521915.1. Classification (GTDB taxonomy): domain Bacteria; phylum Bacillota; class Clostridia; order Saccharofermentanales; family UBA5734; genus JAAYBY01. The sequence goes on from JAAYLM010000127.1 coordinate 7,530, forward strand.
AACCTTCTTCTGCATCTGGCCTAGAATAGAGCGCAATTGTTCTTCAATCTTCGAATCAAATAATGACATGGTGTTCCCTCCTCTATTTCGATTAGTCTTGACTGGTCTGGTTCATAATATAATCAGCCGCGGAAAGAGCGGCTTTGGCACCTTCTCCACAGGCAATGATAATCTGTTTGTAGGGCACGGATGTGACATCTCCTGCGGCGAACAGGCCGTCAACACTTGTCCGGCAATGGCAGTCAACGATTATTTCAGCGTATTCATTCATGGCCACCACATCACGGGCGAAGGCACTGTTGGGCACCAGACCAATTTCTACGAAGACACCATCTGTATCGATCATGGATTTCCGGCCGTTTTTCCGGGAAACAAGCTCAACACGCTTCACTTGCTTTTCACCTAATATTGTCTTGATTTCGTGTTCCAGCAGGTAGTTGACATTCTTGAATTCCGCCAGTTTATCAATCAGAATCTGATCGGCTGTCAGCCGGTCACGGCGCTGGATCAAAGTGACGTGTTCCGCGATTTTCGCCAGATCGATACCTGCAGCGACTCCGGAATTGCCGCCTCCAACCACGACAACGCTGCGTCCGGCATAAAAAGGCGCGTCGCAGATGGCACAATATGCCACGCCATGGCCTGTGAATTCACGTTCGCCCGGAACCTGAAGCTTCTTGGATTGCTTACCCGTCGCGATGATGATGGTTCGACCGGTAAAAGTCCTGCCGTCTGCCAGATGGATCCGATGTATCCTGCCTGGTTCCATACGCACAATCTGAGCATCTGTCTCAAAGGAAATGCCAAATTGTGTGACCTGCTCCCTGAATTTGTCGATCAATTCGTTACCCTGGATGTAGCGATAACCCAGGTAGTTCTCTATGCCGGCTGTATCAGCCATCTGGACTCCGACATTCCCCGTGATCAAACCAGTAGACAGGCCTTTACGCATACAATACACAGCTGCAGTCATACCGGCCGGTCCGCCGCCCAGGATCAGGACATCATATGTTCTGGCTTCTTCCAGTGGTTCAAAATGATGTTCAGCGGAAAATAGACCTGCGCTTAAATTAAATTCCATGCCATCACCTCTGTTTCCCTACTGTTCAACAACATGGTCAATATAATAAACGAACAGCAGCCTATCCATATTCTAGCATACTTCATCCTATCATCAAGGCTGATAATATTCACAATTCGCTCATGATCGCGTCATGGTCCATCCATATGAGCGATTTATGCTTAATGAAGTTTTGATATTGATTTCAGGATATAATTGCATAACGCCCAAACATAAGAGGTCTTTGCTTTGTCATACATAGAAGTTGAAAATGTATATAAACGATATCCGATGGGTGAAATAACCATCAATGCCCTCGACGGTGTCAGTTTCTCGATCGAACAAGGTCAATTCGCTGTAGTTGTCGGTGCCTCAGGTGCCGGCAAGACTACTGTACTCAATCTTCTGGGCGGTATGGATCTGCTCGATGAGGGGCTTATCCGGGTCGACGGAATCAACATCAGCCAGTACAGTGAGAAGCAGCTGACAGAATATCGCCGGTTTGATATTGGTTTTGTTTTTCAATTCTACAACCTCGTACAAAACCTGACAGCACGTGAAAACGTCGAACTGGCCGCGCAGATCAGCCGGGACGCACTGAAAGCAGACACAGTCCTGGATATGGTGGGACTTGCTGAACGAAAAGACAATTTCCCTTCTCAACTGTCTGGCGGAGAACAACAGCGTGTGGCAATCGCCAGAGCACTGGCAAAAAAACCCAAGCTGCTGCTTTGTGATGAACCAACCGGCGCGCTTGACGATCAGACCGGCAAAGCAATCCTGAAACTGCTGCAGGACACCTGTCGCCAGCAACAGATGACAGTCGTGGTCATCACGCATAATTCAGCACTGACAGCCATGGCAGACCGTGTCATACGTATGAAAAATGGCCGTGTAGCGGAACAGATCCAAAACAGTCAGCCACAGTCGGTGGAACAAATCGAATGGTAAAACCAGGATCCTCATTTTTTAAAGATTTCAGGCGCACTTTGCTCCGTTCCATCACACGATTCCTCTCAATCATGGCGATTACGGCTCTGGGTGTTGGCTTTTTCGCAGGCATCAATGCGACTGAACCTGATATGGTCCTTTCTGCAGACCGTTATTTTCAAGCGCAGCAGCTGGCAGACTTCAACGTTATATCACCATTGGGTTTTTTGCCGGATCAGATCGAGAAAATTCGAAAATTGCCTGGTGTCGCGACGGTGCAGCCGGGCTATTCCAGCGATTTGTTCCTGGTGCGGGAAAGCGGCGCACGTGCCACCGTGCGTCTGTCCAGTTACGGATCATCCGACCAGCTTGACCAGCCTATTCTCCTTGAGGGCAGGTTACCTAAAGCCAGCGATGAATTAGTTATTGAAGCAGGATCCGAGCTTTTTCAGTCCAGTCAAAACGGCCATGCCAACCTGTATCTTGGTGAAACCCTGACGGCCGTGCTGCCTGATGGCAACACGTTGCGTGATACCCTGACGGTAACAACATTCACGCTTGTCGGCTTTATCCAGTCACCGCGCTACATAAGCTTCGACCGCGGCCAGACGCGTATTGGCGATGGAAATATAGATGCTTATGCGCTTGTCCATCCCGATGCCTTTGCACTGGAACGAGAATCACAAGTGTCCGTACGCACCACTGATTCTTCAGTTCTATCAGCTTATACAGCCGAATATGAAGCGCACCTTATCCCGCTTGAGGCTCAGATGGCTGATCTGGGCAAATCCGAAGTCGGTGCTGAAACACAACAGCTCCGTGATGAATTGACTGAAAGCAAAGAAACGCTGTTACAGGAGAAGCAAAAAGCTGAAAAAGAGATCGCTGATGCCAGGGAAAAGCTGGCAGAAGCCACTTTGCAGATCGAGCAGGGAGAACAAGAACTGCTGGAAAGTGAAAAATCAAACACCACTGAGCTGGAAGCTCAAAAAAACCGTCTGGATCAGGGTCGCGCGTCTTATCTGGATGGTATGATGCAGTATATCGCCGGATATGACGAATGGCTGGCGGGCTTTCTGACCTGGCAGGACAAGCGAGATGCGTTAAACCAGGCTGACCAGGAGCTGGCAGATGCCAAGAATCAGCTGGATCAAGCCGAAAGAGATCTTAATCTGGTCAAAGAACATCTGGATCAGGCAGAAGAGCAACTGGCTTTGCTGCAGGATGCGCTGCAGGCACTGCGCCGTATCCGTCAGGCTGTACCTGACCAATCCCCTGGTTTAAGCGAGGCAGAATTCCGCCGCCTACTCGATACGATCCGGGCATTTTCTCCAGAGCTTGCTGCCTATGTCGAGGCTTATTATGACCCTGCCGACCAGGACATGATGCTACAACTGGCTGATTTCCTGGATTCTTCGCTAATCCAGGTGGAACAGGCAGAAAAAGAAGGCAGAACGCAGTATGAAGCTGGATTAGCCGAATATAAGACCGGTCTCCAGACCCTCAACCAAAGTCGGTCAACCTATGAATCCAACCGCAGAAAAGCAGATCAGGGAATGGCTGAACTGGCCAGGGCAAAAACAAAGATAGATGCCGGCAAGGAAGAGCTGGATCGTGCCCGTCAGGAACTCGATCAGGCTAAAAAAGAGATTGACGATGGCGAGATCACCTTAATCAGAGCAGAACTCAGATTGAAAGAGGAAATAGCCAAAGGGCGATCCGAGTTGGCTGTCGCAAAAACCGAACTGGTCAAGACACGGGAAACACTAAACCGGCAAGAAAGGGAGGCGCTGAGAAAGATCGCTGCTGCTGAAGAAGAGATCAGGCTGGCCGAGCGACAGCTGGTGGAAATACCGCAGCAATGGTTCATCTATACCCGTGACATTAATCCTGGCTACAGTGGTTATGGCGACGATGCCCGCCGCATAGGATCTGTAGCCCGAGTCTTCCCTCTTTTCTTTTTCCTGGTCGCCGCCCTGGTCTGCCTGACCACCATGACACGCATGGTTGAAGAAGAGCGGGTGCAGATCGGCACACTCAAAGCGCTGGGCTACAGCAACCTGTCCATTGCGATGAAATATCTGCTTTATGCACTGCTGGCCAGTCTGGCCGGTTCAGTAGCCGGGCTCTGGGCCGGTTTTACCATTTTCCCTGCCACGATCATGCAGGCCTATGACATCATGTACCAGCTGCCTGCCTATTACACACCCGTTCACCTTAACATTGGCCTGCTCTCCGTCGGCATGGCACTGGTTACAACGCTCGCTGCGACACTGGGAGCTTCACTGAATGAACTGAAAGCAGTCCCTGCGGTCTTGATGCAGCCTAAAGCACCACGTCCGGGCAAGAGGATTTTCCTGGAATACATCCGGCCTTTGTGGCAAAAACTGTCCTTTTCACAGAAACTGGCTGCTCGCAATGTCTTTCGATATAAACAACGGCTGTTCATGACTGTTATCGGCATCGCTGGCTGTACCGCTCTGCTATTGACCGGATTCGGCCTCAAAGACTCCATCAGCATCATCGTCGACAAGCAGTTCGGCGAGATTTTCCTTTACGATGGTCAGATCGTTTTTGACACCGACCAGGACGACGCAGCCCGCAAAGTTGACCAGATTCTGTCAGAACACCCTGATATCAGCAGTCATGTGCTTCAGTTAAGCGAGTCGGTCACGCTTTTAAAGAAGCATGTCAGTCTGCCTTATTCGGCTACACTTATTGTCACTGATCCGTCTGCGAGCCTGTCAACCTTTTATGATTTGCATGAGCGGACCTCAGGCCATGAACTGCCGCTGACAGGCAGTGGAGCAGTTATCAGCGAAAAACTGGCGTCATTGCTGGCTCTTCGTCCGGGAGACACCCTGACCTACAGCGATACAGAAAACAGAACGTACAGTGTTCAGGTCAACGGCATCGCCGAGAACTACCTGGCTCACTACATTTTCATGTCCGCGGAAACCTTTGACCATCTGACCTTCCGTGAACCGGACTTTAACACAGCTGCCTTTATTGCCGATGATCCCTCAGCGCTGGCCGCTTCCGCTTTTAAGGAAACAATACTGGAACAGGACATGGTTCTTGGTTCCTTTTTCACAGATTCTCTTGCGGATGATTTCGCAAAATCCATAGGCAGCCTCAACCTTGTTGTCATGCTGCTGATTGCCGCCGCGGCTGCCCTGGCTTTTGTCGTGTTGTATAACCTGATCAGCATTAACATCACGGAACGCAAACGGGAAATCGCGACAATCAAAGTACTTGGATTTCGTGATCTCGAGGTTTCGGCCTATGTCTTCAGAGAAAACATCATCCTGACAGCATTGGGTACGCTGGCCGGCCTTCTTCTTGGTCTTGTGCTTCACCGTTTTGTCATGGACACGATGGAAATCGATGCCATCATGTTTGGCAAGTCAATCCATTGGCTTAGCTACCTTTATGCAACCTTGCTGACGGTGCTCTTCTCAACACTGGTCAATGCCTTCATGCATATTCGGCTCAGGCGGATAAAAATGGCAACATCAATGAAATCAGCAGAATAAAGCACACTGGATATCTTTTCCATGCTGGCGTAAGCTGAAAGAAAAGGCCCAATTCCTGCAAGTCAGGAATCATGCTGTGAAAGGAGCACCCAATGATCATCATTCTTTTCCGTCATGGTCTTGCCGAAGAAGCCGGACAGCTGGAAAATGATGCTGCAAGACAGCTGACCGTAACCGGACGACGGCGTCTGGCAGCGTCTCTTCCTGGATTGCGCCGTTTGCTTGCGACAGCAGGCCAGCCGCAGATCTGGTCCAGCCCGCTCGTCAGAGCCGCTGAAACAGCGGCGATTTTAGCTAAAGGCTTCGGAGATGTCACCATTCGCTATCTGGATGCTCTTGCTGACGGTAACTGGACTGAGGTAAAAAAACAGCTGCTCCGCACAAATACATCTCAGCCAGTGCTGATGGTTGGCCATGAACCAACACTTGGCTACTGGAGCGAACAGCTTTGTGGCCTTCGACTTCCCTTTAAAAAAGGATCAGCAGCTGCTTTTGACCAAAGCAAAAACAAACTGAATGAATATGAACTTCTCTGGTTTGTCCAGCCGGCAACGTTGCGCAGTCTGAAATGAAGGTTTGACAGTTTTTTCGAAGCGGGGTATGATCAATTTATTTTCCGCATGGTGAAAAACACACTTAGAATCCGGGAGTAAACTGATGTTGTCCTGTATCACTCCGAACCCGCTACTGAATCATCACACGAATCCTTTTGCTGCCCGGTTTTTTTCTGGTGTCTGCAAAATCACGATGACCTGCCAGGCGGAATTGCACGCCGCCACGCTAATATGAGCCGGACATTACGCGTCATCCTGATCCTGTCAGGTACACTGGCTTTGATCATGGCGATGGTTGGAATCATTCTGCCGGCTATGCCCACAACGCCTTTTCTGCTTTTATCGGCAGCCTGCTACACACGCAGCTCACAGCGGCTTTATCAATGGCTTATGAACCATCGGGTGTTTGGTTCTGCCATCCGCGATTACATGCTTTACAAGGCAGTGCGCCGCAAAACACGTTTGTTCGCCCTATTGTTTCTATGGACATCGCTCATCACTTCTGCAATTCTGGTCGGCCGCCCTCTGGTTTGCGGAATTCTGGCAATCGTTGGCATTTCTGTCAGCATCCATCTGCTTAGCCTGAATACGATGCCATCTTCCACGACATCTGGCAAAACAAAAAATGCTGCCGCCACGCCAGACGGCAAAGCAGCTCTGGAAAAGCCAAAATGTGATTGTGACGACAGGACGTCATCAGGTAGTTATCCTCATTAAATTGCTGCACATAAAAACAGCCGGGCTGCAAGTCCGGCTGCTTAAGGTCTGATCATCTGGAAATAGCATCAATAATCAAAATCAGCTGTTGCCTCTTGCGCCTGCGCCTTCTTCTCCGGCTTGTCCACAACGGTACGGTCTGTCGTCAAAATCATGGACGCAATAGATGCAGCGTTCTGCAAGGCAGAACGTGTAACCTTGGCTGGATCAATAATCCCGGCGGACACCATATCCACATAACACTCGTTCATAACATCAAATCCAATGCCCGGCCGGCTGTTCTTCACTTTCTCAGCGACGACAGCGGCATCAAAACCAGCGTTGAGGGCTATCTGGCGCAATGGTTCTTCCAGGGCGCGCAAAATGATGTGCGCACCAGTCTTCTCATCACCCCGCAAAGTATCGACGACCGCCTGAACTGCTGCCTGTATCATCAAAAAGGCCGACCCGCCACCAGCCACAATCCCTTCCTCAACGGCTGCCCGTGTCGCGTGCAGCGCGTCTTCAACTTTGAATTTGCGTTGCTTCATCTCTGTTTCGGTAGCAGCGCCGACACGGATGACAGCGACACCGCCAGACAGCTTGGCCAGACGTTCATTTAGCTTCTCTTTGTCGTAATCTGAGGTTGTCTCTTCTATTTGCACACGGATTGAAGACAGGCGGTCCTTGATGGCCTGCGGATCACCGGCTCCGTCGATAATGATTGTGTTTTCTTTTTGGATTTTGACTGATTTGGCCTGCCCCAGCCAGCTTTCCTGTATTTCCCGCAAATTGAGCCCAATTTCTTCTGAAATCACCTCGCCACCGGTTAATACTGCAATATCCCGCAGCATTTCCTTTCTTTTGTCGCCAAAGCCAGGCGCTTTCACAGCCACACAATCACAGATGCCCCTGAGCTTGTTGACCACGATGGTGCCCAGCGCTTCTCCTTCAATATCCTCAGCGATAACCAGCAGTTTACCGCCTTTCTTAACAATCATCTCCAGGACTGGCAGCAGATCCTGCACATTGTTGATTTTCTTGTCGGTAATCAGTATGTAAGGATCTTCCAGCACTGCTTCCATCTTGTCTTCATCAGTCACCAGATAGGGAGATACATATCCACGATCAAACTGCATACCTTCTACAACTTCAGTATAGGTCAGACCGGTTTTTGATTCTTCGATGGTGATCACACCATCCGCCGTCACCTTTTCCATGGCATCTGCGATCAGCTGGCCGATTTTTTCATCTCCGGAAGAAATGGTCGCCACAAATCGCATATCGTCTTTACCTTTCAGGGCCTGGCTGTTTTTCCTGATCTCTGCTACAGCGGCTTCAACCGCCTGATCTATGCCGTGCTTGAGAATGACTGCATTGGCGCCGGCTGCCACGTTTTTCAGCCCTTCCCTTACAATGGCCTGCGCCAGAATGGTTGCGGTCGTCGTACCGTCGCCGGCGACATCATTGGTCTTGCTGGCAACTTCTTTGACCAATTGGGCACCAAGGTTTTCATAGGGGTCTTCCAGTTCAATCTCTTTCGCGATTGTGACGCCATCGTTGGTAATGACAGGAGAACCGAACTTCTTGTCAAGAATAACATTGCGCCCCTTAGGACCTAGTGTGATTTTGACGGCGTCAGCCAGCTTGTTGACACCAGCTTCAATCCCTTTCCTTGCCTGATCATCATAGGCAATAAGTTTCGCAGACATAGCAAATCCCTCCTTGATTATAAAAGGTCATATGGAACACCTGGTCGCACCGGCTCAGGTTTAGCCCTTTCTTACACTATCTGGCTGTTCAGCAGCTGTCTCGCGTGATCATCTGGCACGCGTTCGTCTAAAGGTTACCGGAACACCCCGCAACCCCATCACCAGCACAACCGTACCTGCTCCTATCAGAAACAAAACACCCAGTATCTGGCCCTCCTGGTCAGGTATCATGTTTATGTAATCCATTCCAGGTACATATTTCACACGGACCTGTGACCCCGTGACCGGCAGTTTGCGCACATCGTAGACACGGTTCATCCGATAGCTGCCTTTGACCGTTTTACCCTCGCGTGTCGTGAACTGGTAGGTTATATCGTAATTATAATCCATTCGCGATGACTGTGTATCGACACGCTGTTCCCTATCCGTCACAACGCCGGCAGCGCTGGCTCCGAACAGGGCGATCGCCGGTACACGGAGACCGAAAAGCATTAGAACAATGCCGACCAGCAAAAGCGAAGCAGTTGGCCGGCGCTTTGCTTTAGCCGATTGCGTCGTGTCAGGCAAAGACTGTTGATCAAGCTGTGCCGGGCCAGCTGCCTGAGTCTGACCGGTAGAGATGGCCTGCGGACCGGCTGCCTGACCGCAATGGCGGCAGAAAAGAGCCTGTGCTTCCAAAGCCTGACCGCAATGACGACAGTAATGTTGCTGCATGGGTAGCCTCCAGTGTTATGATCCGCTTGAAGCTATCGGTGTTACGGCTCTGCCAATGCACAGCCCGGGGCAGAAGCGATGTTATAAGC
>JAAYLM010000128.1 GCA_012521915.1 Oscillospiraceae bacterium
ACTGCTACTATTATCAGAAATATGCGGAAACCAAGCGGGCGACCATGCACATTAATCGCAAGCCAGGAGATCAGATTGAAGTGGACTGGGCCGGCCAGACAGCCAATCTGGTCAGCCGAGAGACCGGTGAGATTATTCCAATTTATATCTTTGTCGGTGTCCTTTCTTTCAGCCTGTATGCATACGTTGAAGGTTTTCTATCACAGGACCAAAGCTGCTGGACAGCAGCTCACGTCAATATGTTCCAATACTTCGGCGGTGTCGCACGCATGTTGGTTCCGGACAATCTCAAAACCGGGGTCGAGAAACCTGACTGGTATAGTCCAGAACTTAACAAGGCTTATCACGAAATGGCCGAATACTACGACACGGCGGTTATGCCAGCCCGGGTTAGAAAGCCCAAAGACAAGCCAGGGGTAGAAGGTTCGGTCGGCAATGTATCCACCTGGATATTAGCCGCGCTGCGCAATCGCAAGTTCTTCACGCTTGCAGAATTGAACAATTCTGTTCGCGAACTGCTGGAAAACTTCAATCAGGATAGTTTCCAGAAAAAAGACGGCAGCAGAGTCAGTCTTTTCCTTGAGCAAGAAAAACCGTTTCTGCTGCCATTACCGAAGACCCCATTTGAATTGGCGACGTGGAAGATCGCAACGGTCCAGTTGAATTATCACATCAACGTCATCAAGATGAATTATTCGGTCCCCTATGAGTATATCAAACGCAAAGTCGATGTTCGAATAACACGCCTGGTCATTGAGGTATTTTACAATCATCAGCGGGTCTGTTCTCATCCTAGACTCTATGGCTACCCCGGTCAATATTCCACTGTCCTCGAACATATGCCGCCAGATCATCAGGCATATGTTCAGTGGAATGCTGAAAGGTTCATCAATTGGGCAAAGAAGATTGGACCCAATACCGAAATAACCGTCAAAGCGATTCTCTCCTCTCATAAAATCGAACAACAGGCCTACAAAAGCTGCCTGGGCTTGATCAAATTGGCCGACAAACACTCGGTAAGCCGCGTTGAGGCAGCCTGCCAAAAAGCCCTGTTCTACACACCAAATCCGAGCTACAAGATTGTCAAGACGATCCTGGCGTCCGGCCAGGACAAGGTTGTCGATAATCCTGAACCGGTCAGAACAGAGCAGACTGCAGAACATAGCTTCACCCGTGGGGTGGAATATTATGGGAGGACAAAGAAGTGACAAACGAAGAAACCATTGGTAGATTGACTGAGATGCGCATGACAGCCATGGCAAATGCCTTCCGTGAGCAGGCCAGGAATCCTGCAATGACAAATTTATCCTTCGAGGAACGATTTGGACTGCTGACAGATATTGAATGGAGCAGCCGGAAAAATAACCGGCTCAAAAAACTCATTAAAGATGCTCAGTTTGATCAGCCCAACGCGCATATCGGCGATATCAACTACACTGTTGAGCGCAAGCTTGATCGTAGTCAGATTTTATCGTTGGCCAGCTGCGACTTCATCAGTGTTGGTCACAATATCATTATCATGGGC
>JAAYLM010000129.1 GCA_012521915.1 Oscillospiraceae bacterium
GAAAACCGGTCATGGCCTGCCAGTTATCCGAAAAATTATGCTCCATCGCGTACCCGCGATGTTTTTCTGTCAGAATATTGTTTTCGATTTGCCAGCGGTATCGTGCCACATGCGTGCAGAGATCAAAGACATTAGCAGGGGTTATCCTCTGGCTGCTCAGCCAGGCATAGCGAACCTTGATCCGTTCGTCCGCCTGACCCGTTCTGGGGTGTTCCTGGTACCAGGCCTCGTGGCAGATCACCACATGCAGGAGCATTTTGTGCCGCTCATATTGGCCATAGCCATACTCGATATCATTAGCCCAGGTGTAGGACTGGGTGCGATCACCCCACTGTACCTGCTGCTGTTGCGTCGGTTCCAGTGCCATCAGTGCCTGGGCTTCCTGGTAAACCGCCGGCATGCTCCCTTCTTTGAGCGTAATCATGTACTGCCAGTTATTTTGCTGACACGTACGCAAAACCGGTTCACAGGCGTAAAGGCCATCGGCCACGATGGTGACAGGCAGTTTGGGAAAGTATTGCTTGATCCGCGCTGCGACGCGATAAAAAGCGCGGCGTTCACAATCCTGTTTATCCATCTCGGCGCCGTTTTTGTTCTCCAGATATTCTGTCATGAGCGGAAGTACCATCCCGCCATCGAAAATCAACAGACATTCGAGCACATAAACACTGTAAAGCGTGCCATTTTCGCCCACCTTGCGATGCTGACAGCGCTCATCCAACGCATAATCACGGACCAGCTTTTGTGTGCCATCGATTGCGATCAGATACCGTTTCCGGATCAGGTAGTTGCGGAATTTCTTTCGTCGGATCAAGTCCCGAAGCCACTTGATGCTTTGTTCTTCAATTTCCTGAGGGGTGATACGTTCCAGCAATCGGGCCAGGGTATCCGCATGCGGCAGGCTCTCCAGCTCTGGCAGAATAACACTGAGGTTTTCACGCAAGACCACATCGCTCAATTCACGGTTGGCCTGACGGCGTGACTGCATCTGAAAGGCGAACAGCAAAATCCCATACAGCAGCAAGGTTGTTATCTTGTGTGTGATCTTGGTTGGCTGGCGCGGATCCGGTATCTTGGCCAGCTTGTGCAACAAGGGCGGCAAAACCTGTCGATACCATTGGGCTAATTCTTCCGCGGTTTGCTGCCGTTGCTCCAAAATCTGAGCAACATCGCTCGCTTCACACTTGCGGTTGCTTTGAGCAGGCCGCTTGTTTCGGAAAAAGACGGCCTGTCGTGCATTCATATCAAGGCCTCTGTGTGCAGCGGTGGTTTTTGACCCAGCAAACAGGCGCGATAATCTTTCTGCAATGGATACATAAAGATTGCTTTGCGGCTCAACGTATAGGCTTTTTCACGATCCATCCGCCCTCGGCCCTGCGTTTCTCCCAGATAGATCCAGTTTGCCGCTTTGTAACAGGTTCCTCTGAAATGTTCCAGATCGACAAAGGTCTCCAGCAGAACAGGTGCATAGCAGTACTTTTCCAGCCAGTCCGTCTGGATTTGTCGGCTGACCTGGCCAAGTACATGGCTGGCCAGATTATGAATCTGTATCCAAGGAAATATCAGGAACCGGCTGTTATTGACGATAAGATGCAAACGCGCCTTCCTGTCCGCTAAACTCCAGCCTAGCCATGTGTCTCGCGCTTCCAGTGCCCAGGCTGACGCCGAAAACTGCAGGCATCCGAATTTCTCCTCGCCACTACGGATGAAATAGTACAGGCTTGATCCAAACGCTGTCTTATCCCCGAGCATATGGTAGCGCTCTACATACGCGCGCCACAACGGCAGATCTTTTCCCTTTTCGACGATCTGCAACTGGATCGGTTGGTAGTCCCTTACTTCACCCGTGCGCAATGCTCCTTCCCTGGCCTGATCCACGGGGATTTGCCGCTGGCGATGGTGTCTTTTTTTTCGCTTGGCAGGTAGGCATACCAGCCCTTCCGCTTCCAGACTCTCCAGAAAGCTTTCGCAGGGCACCCGTTTCGGTAACCCTCTTGGTGTCGTCCACGACAATAACTCACATACTGTCGCTACCAGTTCTGCTAGCGACAGGTGCTTGTATTGCTTGCATACATTGATGATTAACTCTATATCCGCTTCGCTGAATGTGCGCCCTGAATACTCTCGTACTGTCTCAGACATGCTTGTTCATTCCTTTCCAAGCATATCTTAACACGCATCTTCAGATCCGTCCAGCCCCTCTTTGCGATGAAATATATTTCCTCCGCCTGATTTCCTTTGCCATTACGTCTTTTCTGGTTTATGCTTCAGCACTGGCTTCCAGGGACTCCGTGATATGATGACCCGGGAAGGTGATCACATGCAAAATGAGTTCCCAGGTGAAGATAGCAAAGTCCCGTTCAAGACGGGCATCCGATACTCTTTTTGTTTTTCCGGTCATCC
>JAAYLM010000130.1 GCA_012521915.1 Oscillospiraceae bacterium
ATGCTAATCGACGGGGTGGCGGTCACCGCATTTAATGGACTGCACTGGGATGATGGCGGCCGTACAGGCGTTCCTTCCCTGGGTTATCTGGTGGAAGCAGCAGGCCGCCGGTATCTGTTTTGCGGCGATGTGCGTGAATACGCCAGGGAGAAGCTGCCTGACTTCCCCCGGATTGACTGTTCATTTGCCCATGTCTGGCTGGGCCGCGGTCAGGCTCTTCAGCCGCCATGGTCCCCTTATCTGTCCCGCTTTTGTGATTTTCACGCGTCAATAGGTGCCTCAAAACTGCTGCTGACCCACCTCTTTGATCTGGCGCGGCCTTTAACCGACTTGTGGACCTATGAGCATTGCGGACCCATTCTGGACGCATTGCTGCTGGCCTGTCCAAGCATGGCTGTCGCCATACCCCGTATCGGATATCCACACTTTTTTGACAGGCCGGGCAGCGGAATGCAAGCGCGTGTTTAGCTTGTTTTGTTCGGCACCAGCATGCTCTTGATGTTCTTGCCGGCTTTTGCGTCCTCAATCGCTTCATTGATCTGTTCAACGGTATACGTACGGGCGAGTGACTCAATGCATTCGTGCAGCTGAGGGATCGTTTGCAGAAAGCCGAGGTAATTCTTTACATCCGACACGCTGTATTGTGACGATCCAATGATATGCAGTGCTTTGAATGTGATCAGCTGCGGGGCGATGGGCACATCGCCGCTGTTGGAATACTGCCCGGGAACAAGATAGACGCCTCTGTTGCGCAAAAAGGCCAATCCCTGGGGGAACGCCTGCGGATGTCCCGACGCTTCATAGACCAGATCCGCGCCTAATCCGTCACTGACTGCCTGAATGGCACTGATGATCTGATCCGGACCTGTTTGTTCCAGGCTGAAAACTTTGGTCGCACCCAGCTTCAGGGCCAGTTGCTCCCGTGCATCGTTTCTGCGGGCTGTGATGACCATGATGTTCTCAATACCTAATGAAGCCAGATAGATCAGGGCAAACATACCAACTGGACCTAATCCCTGTACAACAGCGACTTTTGCTTGCTTGACCGGACAGTTGGCCTGTTCCGCCAAATGGAAGGCATGCAGGGCTGTCGGGCCGGCACAAGCGAAAACACAAGTCATCCTGGCCTTGAGATTTTCCGGTATTTTTATAAGATTTGCTACAGGCGAATAATTGTACTCCGCGTATCCTCCGTACAGGTGGGGCGCTACCTCAGGATCACCTCCGTTTGTGACGCCCATGTTGACACAGTTGGCGTCATCTCCTGTGCGGCACAAAAGGCAGGTGCCGCAGGGGCAGGCGATATCGACAATCACGTGGTCGCCTGCGGCGATCGCGTATTGCCGGCTGTCTTCCGGTGCGATGTCCATGACCTGGCCCACCAGCTCATGCCCAATGATGGTTGGTGTGCGCACAGGGATCTTTCCCCTGTGGATATGAATATCCGTACCACAGATCCCACTGGCTGTCATTTTGATTTTCGCCATGCCTTTGGCTGGCGGTGTCAGAGGGTATGACCTGACATCAAAGGGTTCATTAACGCCTGTCATTACAGCGGCTTTTACTTTTTCCATGCTTGTTTTCCTCCGTTTTGCTTCAGATGATCAGATCAATCATTGTTGCCTTGGCCGCATCCGCGTAAATGCGGTGCCCCAGCTCATTGACATGCCAGTTATCATGAAACAGGTGGCGGCGGGCTTGTTCTTCGCTCATGCCGGCGATTTGCCGGCACATAAGGGCATTGGCATCACAAAGTGGAACAGAGCAGATCCGGGCGGCCTTCCTGCTTTCTTCCATATAAGCGTCATAGGATATTTTATTGAAAGGCATAGCCTGTGGTCCGGCAATCGGCGCCACTGTAAGCAGGATAACAGCGCAGGACATGGCTTGCAGCCGTTCGATCATCTCAATGAGATGTGCACGATAGACTTGGGGCGGATCACCTGTCAGCCAGTCATTGATGGTATGTGGCTCCATGATGACCAGAGATGGCTGAAGACGTGCAACATAATCCTCCCAATATTCTTCAAGAAAACGGCCTGTCGGACACCTGCCGATGCCGCAGTTCAGCAGTGCTGCTACGCCGGTGTACGTTTCAAGCCTGTAGAGGGCTATGGTTCCCATGGTGGCCTGGATAGTCAGGCGGTGTTGTCCATCTGCCGTGCAGAAAAATGATTCTGTCTGATAAGGATGCGTAAGTTTTGCAGGACGCAGCCTGATGGTCTTCAACAGCTTTCCGTCAACATAGACGGCTGCTTCAGATGGTGTTTCCGCAACGTGAAACTGGATTCTGAACAGCGCTGCCTTGATGTCGATGTGCAAAGGATCTTGATCGAGCAGTACACTGCCCGACCAGCACTGCGTACCGCTTAACCGCTGCAAGTCGGCTGCTGCGTATTCAACGGCATCCGAAGCGGTCCTGCTGTTGATTTCCCCACGCAGCAGGTTTACATAACCGTTGTACTGAAAAGAAACCAGACGCAAGTCCCCAGGCTGGACAGGCGGATTAAAGGTATCTTCCAAGCCAGCGATACCCTGCCCCCAGGTGTGGGAATCTCCAGTACACAGGATGGTTTTCATGGATGCCTCTTTCTCTTTATCCGATGGCAGCGTCTCTTTCTTTGCGCAGGGCGGCTTTGTATGACCGCTCAGGTCTACCACTCGATTTTTGCATCGAATTCCGGTGTAAAAAGCTGCAACAGCTCAAACATCTTTTCCCTGTCCGGCGGTACCGAGTCCCGGTATTTATAGCTGCTTCCTGTGGCGACATATTTGCTGCTGCCAAGACGGTGGAACGGCAGCAGATGAACAGAACGAACGCCGGCTTCTCGCAGCAAGGGACGGAAATTCCGGCAACTGGCCGTATTATCGTTGTGGCCCGGTATGATGGGGATACGGACGGTTACGCGGGCACCGTCCTTAATCAGGCGGGCCAGGTTGCCGGCGATCAGCAGCAGATCGCCGCCCGTTTTATCCCGGTATGCCGCCTGGTTGTCCGCCTTCAGGTCAAAGTAGAAATGGTCTGTAAAAGGCAGGACTTTTGTGAAGGCTGAATAAGCGACTTGCCCGGCTGTGTCAATGATGACCGATACGGATTTTTCCTGGCACCGCCTGGCAATATAGGCACAAAAATCAGCCTGCAGCAGCGGCTCACCACCGGACAGCGTGACACCACCACCGGAGGCCTGGTAAAAAACCAGGTCTTCAAAAATGAAATCCAGAACGTCCTGAGCTGTTTTTCTGATGCCGCTCAAGTTCAGGGCGTCGGCAGGGCAGACCTGTACGCAATCACCACAGCTTCTGCACTGATCCCTCAAGAAGACATGTTTGCCATCGCGCAGGCTATGCGCGCCGAAGGGACAGGCCTTGACACACTGTCCGCAACTGGTGCAGCGTTGTTGATAAAAAAGGAGTATGGGCTGTTGCGGGATGGTCTCCGGATTATGGCACCAGTCACAATGCAGGCTGCAACCCTGGAAAAAAATTGTAGAGCGGATCCCCGGCCCGTCACCGGTTGAGAAATGCTGCATGTTGCTGATCAAGGCTGTCGGCTCAAACGGTTTATCCATGCTCTGTCCGCTCCAGGATGTCCTCCTGGACATGCTTGTCCAGACAGGTGAAGTAAGCGCTGAAACCGGATACACGCACCACCAGGTTGCGGTGGTTTTCCGGCTGGGCCATCGCGTCAGCCAGAACCGCGCGTGAAACAGAGTTGATCTGAATTTCCTGACCGCCTTGATTGAAGTAGAATTTAATCAATGCAAGCAGTCTGGCTCTTTTCTCCGGATCCCTGAACATGGACGGGCTGTATTTCTGGTTCAGGACGGTTCCGCAGGAAACTTTGGTGTAATCGGGTTTGGCCATCGACTGGATCACTGCGGTCGGCCCTTTTTTATCCATGCCGTGTGCCGGAGAAGCCGCGTCACTGATGGGCTGGCCGCTGAGCCGGCCGTCCGGGGTGGCGGCGATTTCCCTGCCTGCCGGTATGTTGCTGACATTGGAGGCGATGGCGGTATAAATGGCACCACCGTCACGTGTGCGGTAGCGTGAGAAGATCTCATCTTGCACATCCACAAACCAGATCGCGTACTTGTCAGCCAGATCAAGGTTATTGCCGTATTTGGGGGCGTGCAGCAGTTTGGCATGCAGTGCCTCATATCCTGCGAAATTCGCTGCCAGCGCGTCACGGAGGGTGGTCAGAGATACGGCTTTCTCATGGAAAACAACCGTCTCAATAGCCGCCAGCGAGTCGGCGACCGTCGCGATGCCCATGCAGCCGGCGCCGTGTACCGATGGATAAAGCGACCCGCCGTCATTGATGTCCAGCCCCCGCTCGATGCAGCTCTGGCAGAAACAGGACAAAAAAGGCTGTGTGTAGTTGACTTTGTTGTAGCGGTCATTTTCGTTGCGAAAGCGTGCCATGTATTCGGCAGCGCCAAAATCCATCTGCTGCCGGAGCTTTTCCATGAACGATTCCATCGAGCTGATATCGGCCGCTTCGCCGGTCTCTGGACCCATTTGCACGTTTGTAAGCATGCAACGGCCGTTGTTTAAAGCAAGTTCTATGAATTTTGGTGTGTTATAGCGGCCGTCAGACCAGGGAGGCTGTTTGCCCGGGATAAAATTTTCAATGCAGCCAACCATGCAGTAATCGCGACAGTCTTCCAGGGCATAGCCGTGGCGGTGCAGCGCCGGGATGTTGATTTCATCATTCATCAGGGCAGGATAGCCCAGACCGGTGCCGATGACCTGCAGGCAGGCATCGAGAAATTTGTCAGGGATATCTTCATAGATGCGGGCTGAGAGGTTGGGTCCCGGGATATTGCAGCGTCCCACCGCCTCGAGAATAATATAGGATAAGTCGTTGAGGCCGCCTGAACCATCCGGCTTCCTGCCGGCAATGGCGATGTTCACCACATCGTCACCGCCGAAATATCGCTGTTCGCCGATTTTGCACAAGGTGCAGGCGATCAGCTCAACCGCTTCTTCACGGGTCAGGCTGCCTGCAGCCATGTCTTTTGCGTAAAAAGGATACAGGTACTGGTCGAGCCGGCCGAGGGCCATGGCATAGCGCCCTTCATAAAGAAAAGCTGTATGAACCAGCCAAACCAGCTGAACCGCTTCATAGAAGCTGTCCGGCCGGTCAGTGGCCAGTTTTTTGCAGGCAGTTGCCATTCTGCGCAAGTTTTTTTGCTGTTCGCCATCTGTTGTCCGGGCGACCAGGGCTTCGGCTGCTTCGCCATATTGCCGGATCATGGTGCCGAAGGCGCGCATGGAGATCCCGGCAGCCTTGAGGAAAGTCAGTTTTTTCGCAGCGTCAAGGTCCTTTTGGTGCTGCTGAACCGATTGACTTATCCTGTCCAGCGTGCCCCCGACCCCGTCTGCAAGGAAGGTCGCGTAATCAGGTGCGTAATGGTCGGCGTTGGTTATGAAGCGGTTTGCACCATAACTTTGCAGGATGCTGTTAGCCCGGTCCAGCATGGCATCGCTGACAGGGTGGTCTGTCAACAGGCGGCCGCGCACAGATCCGGCGATGAGATCGCTGGGGTAGATATGTTTTATGTGGCCGGTTAAAAGCGCTTCAATGGCATAAGCACGGGCGATCGGAACCGGATCATCAAAATGGGCTGCGAAACCCTGATACATCAGATAAGGTGTAATCAGTCTGGTGTTCTCCGGGGTAACCGATACATCCGCCTGCAATGTTTTCAGTTTATCCATATCAAAAGCCCCCTGTGCTTTGTCACCAATTATGAGATGCTGGCACCATTATAGCTCAATTCAGCATCCTTGCCCATTTCTATGTACAAAAAACGCTGTCGGTAAGTGGACAGACCGATGGGCGAGAAGCGGCAGACACACCGGGGGCATCTGCCAACAGGCGCTAACCCTTTGAGGCGTTAAGCGTTATACTGTAAACAATGAGCCAGAACCTGCAATGGTTCTGGATAAGAAAAACGCAGGAGGGGACCCTATGTACTTTCAAAGAAACGGTGGCGCAGCCATACAGAAAATGATCAGCGAAGCGATAAAGAATAATAAGCGGCAAATTACCGTGACGGGTGACTGGGAAATTGAGCAAACCATCCTGCTGCCTTCATATTTTACCCTTATTCTGGAAAACTGCCATCTTGTCATGGCAGACAACACTTTCTGCAACATGTTTACCAATGAATATTGCCGCACCCTGGAAAGCCGCACAGCGGCCGACGCGGACCACGACATCCACATTGAAGGCAGAGGCAGGGTTATTCTCGACGGCGGACCCTATAATGGGCTCAGTGAACGCAACCACAGCAAAGAGGGCAGGCCGCATATATCGGTGAACAACATCCTGCTTTTTGTCAATGTGGCCGGGTTTTCTGTCAGTGGCATTCATGTACGCAACCAGCGCTGGTGGGCGCTTAATTTCATTTACTGCCGTTACGGACAAGTGCGGAACATCGATTTTTTATCTGATTATACTTACGTACAGCCTGACGGGACACGTGTACAGGGTCTTACCCGCCATGAGTATGCTGCTGTTTATATTAAAAACTCTGATGGGATTGATCTGCGGACCGGCTGCCACGATATCATCATCGAGAACATAACAGGGTTTATTGAAGATGATTCTGTTGCCCTGACCGGGCTAAACGGCCAGCTGGAACAGATGTTCAATGTGACCGACCTGCCTTCTGACATCCATAATGTTATTGTTCGCAACATCAACACAGCTTCTTACTGCAGCAACGTCCGTCTGCTGAACCAGGGCGGCGTCAAACTCTACAACATTTTGATTGATGGTGTGATGGATGCCTCCCGCAACAGCCCGTACATGGATCGGGGCGGCTGCGGTGTGCGTGTTGGAGACAACCATCTGTATGGCGAACGCCACTCCCTGCCGGAAGAGACAGCACAGATCACGATCCGTAATGTCTATTCGCGGGCAACACGCGCTGTCAGTCTCGCCGGTTCAATCACAGGCCTTGTCCTGGACAATATCCAGAGCTTCGACGGTTGTGACGTCAAAATTGACAACCAGGCATCGCTTTTCTAAACAATGGCTTGTCTGTTGCCGGTTGGTCAACCTGGCCGGCAACAGACAGGACACTGGAAATCTTAATCTTTGCGGCTGTCTGCGTTTTTCTCTGCCATGCACTTAACACGATCATAAGGCGGGCCGATCGGCCGAAAGGTGCCTTGCAGATAACTTGCCCAGGCGTGTGGGGCAATGTGGTTGCGATAGAGCGGATACTGGTCAAAAACATCTCCTTTGCCCAGGTAACGGGGATCCTCTGTTTGAGCCAGTTTACGGTCAAGATCCTGACTCAGCTGATCCTTGACTGAAAGATACTTCGGATCATCCGCCAGGTTGTTGCGGCATTCTTCGTCAGACTGAACGGCATAGAGCTCTTCTGCCGGCCGCTTGCCAAAACAGGCCTCCAGATAGTCTGGTTGCCCTTCTGCCGCAAGCTGCATAATCCGCTCTTTGGTTGGCGAAAAGTCGCAGTTGGTGTATTGCGTTTCAGGATTGCCGGACGGCCAGCGATCCGGCCGGGCATTGCGGATATACAGCCAGTTCTGGCTGCGGATGCAGCGAACAGGGTAGCCGAGGTCGTTTTCACGGCCCACATCATGCTTTTCCCGTCCAAAATATACATATTGGCGGTCTGCCGTTTCCCGGCCGCCCGTCAGTAAAGGCAGAAAGCTCTGACCGGTCATGTCACCAGATGCAATGCCGGCTGCTTCCAGAAAGGTGGGAGCAAGGTCGACGAAGCTGATCAGGTCTTGCAGACATGTTCCCGGGGCTATTTTGTTTTTCCAGAAGGCCACCATGGGAAGGTGAAAATCCTGTTCGTACATTTGCCCCTTGACACGGGGAAAGGGCATCCCATTGTCTGAGGACACCAGGATCAATGTGTTGTCGAGCTGTCCGTTTGCTTCCAGTATGGCAATCATTTTCCCGATGTGCCGGTCAAACCAGTTGATTTCAAAGGCGTAGTCCAGAATGTCGCGGCGGATCAGGGGTTCATCCGGCCAGTAGGATGGAACATACTGGACATCATCAACCCCGACAGATTCGTCGCAGCTTTCACCCAGGTTATAGGGGCGATGTGGTTCTCTGCAGCCATACCAGAAACAGAAAGGCGTCTGGTCCTGTTTTGCTGTCAGGAACTGCGCGAAGTTGGCAGCATAGTCACAGTCTGAAATCCGGCTGTCCTGCGGTGGCATGAGAACCTGTTCGTTGAATTCCGGTCCGGCTGGATTGCGTGTTCGGCCGCTGCGGATATAATCACCAGGCGCCCAGCCTTTTCCTGTATAGCCGACAGCATAGCCTGCAGCTTCCAGAATATCTGGATAAACAGAAAAATTGTCCGGAAAAAATGAAACGTGATTACAGCCTTCACGCAGCTGCCAGGGAAACATGCCGGTGAGGATGCACGCTCTGGATGGGGCGCATTTGGGATTCGTTGTAAAGGCATTAGCCAGGATAGCGCCATGCTCAGCCAACCGGTCGATGTGTGGTGTCCTGATGGCACCATGGCCATTGTAGCCAAAATGCGAAGCATCGTCTGCGATGCAGAACAGGATATTCGGTCGTTTTCTCATCCTTGTTTCCTTTCTATGGCGGGCTGTTCCGCTTAATCGGTTTCGTGATAGCCGGGCAGGTGCTGAGGCGCCCAGGGTGTATAGTGGTCTTGAATGAGATGGCCGGCATCAGGATTGCGTTTCAGGGGCGGTACGTTAAAGGGGATAAAAGCTCCGTCTTGTATACCACCGGTTTCACCGCAAGCGGCCAGGTGATCGAGCAGAGCCGTACGGAGCTTCTTGAGCGGCTCGGCAGCAAACGGGCTATCTGCCACATTCCGTGTTTCCTGATTGTCCGTGCGTTTGTCAAAAAGAAACGCTTGGTTGTCGGGGGCACTGTAAAAAAACTTCCAGTCCCTGCTGACGGCCATGTAGCTGCTGAAAACCGCCCTGCAGACTACAGGGTCGGCAATCTGTTTGTTAAACGCGGCATCCGCTTCCAGATACCTGGACATATTCAGCGACAATTGTCCGAAGACATACGGGCGATTAATTTTTCCTGACGCGATCAGGTGCAGGTCCACGCCATCCAGTTTATGTGACTCAATACCGGTTGAGGCTGCTGCCAGAAGCGTTGGCGCGATATCGACGAGGCTGGCAGGCTCGTCACAGATTCCGCCTGGCGCAAAACGTTCAGGCCAGGCGATGATCATGGGGATCCTTGCGCAGGAATCATGCATGGAGCGTTTACCGAAACACTGGTAGTCACCCAGGTGTTCACCGTGGTCAGCGGTGAAAATGATCATCGTTTGTTCCAGCTGCCCTGAAGCCTCCAGGGCGTCAAGCAGACGGCCAATCTGGTAATCAACAAAAGAGATGCAGGCATAGTAGTAGGCTTTGATCGTCCGGACCAGGTTGAGGTCGAAACCATGATCCCGGTATTTGTAACGGTTCTGGCAGCGGTTGACCAGTGTTTGCAGTACTGCAAAATCATCAGGACGGTTAGGCAGGCGCATCTGATCAGAACGATAGAGTTTATGCCAGGGGTTGGGGGGCGCGAAAGGCGGATGGGGGTGTATGAAACTGGCAAACAGATACCAAGGGGCGTCCTGGCCGGCCTGGTCTTTGATAAAACGGACGCTGCGGTCACCAATCCACTGGGTCGGGTGATCCTCAGGAGGCAGCTGTGAAGGCTGGGGGACATAATACATCTCGCCCCTGACGCCGTTCGGTTCCAGCAAATGCCGGTAGCCTTTGTCTTTCAGGTATTCCAGATAAGGCAGCTTGTCCAGCGGCTGGCTTAAGCCTTCCTCCTGGATTTCCCGGGACTGGAAACCACGCAGGGCGAAAGGGTCGGGACTGAAATGACATTTACCGATACCATGTGTGCGATAGCCGCCTGTGCTTAAGGCCGACATGAAAGACTGGCGGTGTTCTCATAGCAGCCGGTGTTGGCCGGATATTGGCCGTAAATCATTGAACAGCGGGCAGCGATGCACACCGGAGCAGGGGTATAGGCCTGTGTAAACGCGGTACCGAGTCGAAGCAGCCGATCCAGATGAGGCGTGCGTATCATGGGATTGTTCAGTGCTCCAAGGGTGTCAAAACGCTGCTGATCCACAAAAACATGAAGGATGTTAGGCTTTCTGATCATGGTTGTTTCCCCCTTGTTCTGATTGTATCATAACGCCTGGTCATGAAAATCAAGCCTGAGCAGGATTGTGGGCTAAAAACGAAGCCTATTTTAAAAAAATGGTCTTGCGATTCGCGCTTTTCCTGTACAATGGGGGCAGGAAGAAGGTGCGGGCCAGGTTCTCTTGAAAACCTGGTGCATATAGGAGGAATTGTTATGAAATTGGGTCTTTTCACTTTGCCTGCGGAGCTGGCAACCTATCGGGAAGCAGTCGACTTTGCCAAATCCAGTGGCATTGCCGCGATTGAACCATACTGCGATCGTGATTTCCATGAGCCTGATGTTGAAGCGGCAAAGCGCCTGGCTGATTATGCTGGAGAAAAGGGTGTCGACATCTGCTGCTTTTCCATGATGGCTAATGTGGCTGCTGAGGACAACACGGCTGAGATCGAGTGGCTGAAAAAGTACGCTGATGTGGCCGCAGCCATGGGATCGCCTTATCTGCATCACACCTTGCTGCCTGGCTTAAAGCATAATTTCCCCCGTTTGCCGTTTTCAGCGCTCTTGGAGCGGGCTGTCCGGTCCATCCGGGAAGTGAGTGACTACGCGGAACAGGTTGGGGTCAAGTGTGTCTATGAGGACCAGGGTTTTGTTTTCAATGGCTGCGATCGTTTTGAACGCCTGCTGGAGGCTGTCGACCGGGACATCGGTGTGGTCGCTGATCTGGGTAACATTCTGTTTGTCGGGGAAAAACCCGAAATGTTTGTCGGACGATTCGCGCCGTTTATCGACCATGTGCACATCAAAGATTATCTGTTCAAGTCCGGACTGAATGAGAAGCCGGATGACTATTGGCTGGAAACCCGCGACGGGGATTATCTGCGTGATACCATCATGGGGCATGGCAGTATTAATTTCGAACAGGTTTTCCGTATCCTGCGGCAGGCTGGTTATCAAGGGTATTATTCACTGGAGTACTGCGGCCCGGAGGCCGCCAGCAACGCGGTCAAAGTGAGTGCTGAAAATCTGCGGCGCTTGTATGGCCGGGCAGGTGAACCAAAAAGGTAAGCCTGGCCTGACCGGAATCAGGAGGCATGTATGATTTGGGCGAATTTGCGCGAAGAGGAATTTGCAGAGGCCATTGCACAGTCAAAAGGGGTTTGTGTTTTTCCCATGGGCTGTTTCGAGATGCATGGACAGCACTTGCCGGTGGGCACAGATATCCTGCATTCGTCATTTGTCCTGAAGAAAGCTGCTGAAATAGAGCCGGTCTGTATTTTTCCTGATTTTTGTTTTGGCGATGTACAGGGCCATACCCTGCACCGTGGCGGCATCGTGCTTACGGTTGAGCTGATCCAGAGGCTGCTGACAGAACTTTGCCGTGAGATTGCCCGCAATGGTTTCAAGAAAATCCTGATTTATAATGGCCATGGCGGGAACACCTTCATTATCTCCAATTTTATCCGCAGCACCATGCACGACAAGAAAGACTATGTCGTTCTTTCGAAAAACCTGGAATTGATAACACCTGCTTATTTTATTGAAAAAATTGACGATGGGCAGAGGGACAGCTTTCCTGAATTGAATGATTCGGATATCGCAGCTCTGCGTGACTATGTCTCCCGGCCGCAGGAGAATGGTCATGGCTGTTTCAGTGAAACTGCTCTGATGCTTGGCTCTTATCCCGAAACCGTCCGCATGGACAGGCGCGATGCTGTTGACGGCCGGTCGACCCACAGGGCTGATTACCTGGATAAGGCCGGTCTGACGAGATCAACCCGCTTCTGGAGCATCCAGTACCCGAATGCCCTGTCCGCGACACCTTATACCGGTCTCAGTGAACGTATCGGACAGGCTTGTGTGCGTGTCGCCGCTGAACAGCTGGCTGACGCGATTAAAGTCCTGAAAGAAGAAGATCAGATTCTTCGCTGGAACGAAGCGTGGAACAACGCCTGGTAAACGAATGGAAACACATGTAATGGAGGACTGGATCATGCTGCAATGTGGTTTGTACGAGCTGGACATCACACCGCCGCTCGGGTCTGAAATGCCCGGTTATTTCAACACAAGGCTGGCTGACGGCATCAAAGAGAAGCTTTTTACGCAGGCTGCCTACTTTGAAGACGGGCAGAACCGCCGGATTGTCATCATATCCGCTGACGGTGCCCAGATTCCCGACGAAGTCAATGAACGCGTCCATCCGGCTGTGGCGAAAGCACTTGAGATGGATCTTGCCGGTGTTCTGACCTGTGCCACACACATTCATACCGGCGGTCCTTTATTCACCTGGGCTGATTTTTGCCATACCGACACGGTTTACATGGATTTTCTGGCACAGCGCATGATTGACGCGGCCGTGCTGGCGCAGAAAGAAAAACGAGCTGTGAAGATCGGTTTTTCCCGGGGGTACGATGACCGGCTGGCCCACTACCGCGACTTTGTCATGGCAGACGGTACCTATCGGACGAACCCTCCGATCGACGCAGAGAAACACCCTTTTGGAGCGATCGATCCTGAGGTGGGCGTACTGAGAATCGACACGGAAACAGGCGAGCCCTACGGCGTGATTGTCAACTACGCTTGCCATACAGACTGTGTCGGCGGTACAGAATTTTCCAGTGATTTCCCCGGTGCCATGCGCGACACACTGCGCAAGCTTTACGGCGCTGCCTTCATGCCGGTTTTTGTCAACGGCTTTTTCGGCAACCTCAACCATGTTGATTTTGAACAGGGCACGCATCGGGTGGAAGGCTACTACCGTTCGATGGGCCGCCGGCTGGCCGCTGAGGCGTCACGCGCGATGGAAACGGCGTTACTGTCAGCGGATATCGACATCGGCATGGCCTGTGAAACAATCACCCTGCCGACCCGGGAGCCCGACGACGCTTTGCTGGCCTGGGCGGATAAAATAGAGCAGGACGCGGCAAACCAGTCTGTCGTGGAACGCCATTACGCTTCTGAAGCGAAACGGATTAAGGCTCTGGGGGTGCGTAAGATCCCGCTGGTCATGCAGGTTCTGAAACTGGGTGACTTGTTGGTTTTTGCGTCACCAAAAGAAATGTATGTGGAATTCCAGCTGATGTTGAAAGAAAAGTCGCCCGCCAGCCGGAATTTTTGTATTGCTCTGGCGAATGGCCCGTGCGGCTATGTACCGATCAGGGAGCTTTTCCAGCCTGGTATCTATGAAGCGCGGCTGAATGGCAGCCAGCTGTTTGAAGATGCCGGCTACATCATGGTTGATAAGCTGCTGGAGCTGGCCGGGCGGCTTTGAGCAGCCGGCACAGATAAACCAAATAGGAACATGACCCGACAGCCCGCAAAAGACCCTCTCTTGCGGGCAATCAAAATGACGTGAGGTGATTTGCATGTCAGTGAAGATTGTTATTATTGGAGCCGGCTCAGGTTTTGGCGGACGCTTGAGCCTTGATATCCTGTCACGGGAAAACCTCCAGGATGTGACCATTGCCCTTTGTGATCTGCATGAAGGACGGCTGTCACGTGTTTTGTCCTATGTCCAGCAGACCATCGACCATTATCAGCTGCCTGCCAAGGTCATCGCGGATACGGACCGGACCAGACTATTACCGGGCGCTGATTTTGTCATCACATCGATCGCGACGGGGGGCGGTGCCTATTATGGCCATCCCTATAATGATGAGATCGAAATACCCCGCGCATTCGGGATCGACCAAAGTGTTGGCGATACCACCAGTATCGGCGCGATTTTCCGGTTTTTGCGGACCGGTCCTGTTCAGCTGCAGATTCTCCGGGACATGGAAAAGTATTGCCCGGATGCCCTGCTTCTGAACCACACAAACCCCATGGCCATGCTGTGCTGGCTGCACGGGCATATGACCTCGATTAAATCAGTCGGTTTATGCCATGGCATTATCGGTACCAACCATATTGTCTGTGATTATCTGGGCCTAGATCCGGACCTGGCGCGTTATAAAGTCGCGGGCATCAACCATCTTGCCTGGTTTTTGGAATGGCGGCACGGTGATCAGGATGTCTATAAACTGCTGCGAGACAAGCTCGCTGATGGCGATCATGAGAAAACAAAGCAGTTTTTGATCGATGAATCTGTCAGGGTCGAGATATTTCAAAAATTCGGTTACTTTCCGACAGAGTCGAACCGGCATGATTCCGAATATCTGCCTTACTGGCGGAAAAACAGAATGACACGGGAACAATACCATCTGACTGAAAGGGTCCTGACAGAAGCATTCAGCGGCAAACGCGACTGGATGCCAGATGGTGAAGGCCATGTCACCTACGGTGAGATTGTCCGTTCGCATGAGTATACAAGCGGGATCATTGAGGGGGTTCTGACCGATGTGCCTTATCGCTTCAACGGCAATGTGCTCAATACAGGGCTGATCTCAAACCTGCCGGACGGTTGCTGTGTCGAGGTTCCTTGTTTCGCGGATTCTCATGGGATCAATCCCACCTCTGTAGGCGCGCTGCCTTCTGTGCTGGCTCACCTGGACCACAGCAATATCGTTGTTCAGGAGCAGGCGGTGGCCGCGGTGATGCATCGCGATAAAGAAATGGCGTTTCATGCCTGTGCGCTTGATCCTAATGCGGCGGCCTTGCTTACTTTGCCGCAGATACGGACTTTGTTTGAGAAAATGTGGCAGGCAGAAGAAAAACATCTGAAATGGTTTGACCCGAAACACAGTGGCCCGGTACCAGAGTACTTTGCCCCTTGACAGAACACGTTCAGCCCGGATTTGCCGGCAAGGAGTACCCAATGACTGATCATGCTGCAGAGTAAAACGATGCGTTTCTCGCGCGACACTGGCAAGTTCATCAGCCTGAGCGCCGCAACGATGCGCGCCAGGCCGCACCGGGCGAGGTCATGCTGGAGAACAGCTGGCTGCTGGGAGCCGAGTATGGAATATGTCTGTGACCGCTGGCATTTGAACTGGAAACAGCGTCAGTTGGATGGTGCGCTGCGGGAGATTGAAGCGTACCGGCAGATTGTATCCCGTGCGTATGCTGAAGCGCCGTAATCCAGATCATGCCTTGAACAGTCCGGGCAGACGCGGGGCATCGGGCGGCAGGAAAAATCAATTCCTGTCGCTTTATGTTCCTGTCTTCATAGAGCAGGTGTTGGCAACACTGACCACCATGCTTGGCACGGTCCTGGTCAGCGGTGTTGGCGACTATGCTGTTTCTGGTGTAGGCCTGGTGGATTCGATCAATCTGTTTGTGGTTTATACTTTCAATGCAATCGCGACCGCTGTGACTGTCGCTGTATCTCACCAGATCGGGGCGCGCAATGAACCTCAAGCCGGGCGTATAGCCGGGCAGTCCCTGGTGGTCATGGCAGAACTGTCGGTCATATTGAGTCTGGCGCTGGTTTTTTCGGGCCAGTTTCTGCTTCAGATCTTATTCCGGGGCGCAGAACCACGGGTGATGGCTGCAGCCAGGCCCTACATGCTGATGTCGGCGCTTACGTTGCCGCTTCAGGTGCTCTACGCGACTTCAGCCGGCATCATGCGTGCTTCCGGTAATGCCCGTACACCCATGCTGGCCACCATGCTGGCCAATGTCGTTTATGTCAGCACCTCGTATTTTTCAATAACCTTTTTGAACCTGGGGGTCATCGGCGCCGGAATCGGACTTACAGCATCACGGCTTGTTTCCTCCGGCCTCGTCATGCTGATTCTGTTTCAGGGCCGGGGCGGTGTATTTTTGCCGAAGATGACCCTCCGCCCCGATTTCAAGGTTCTCGCCCCGATGTTTCGCATCGCGGTGCCTGTTGGCCAGGACGCTGTGCTTTTTAACGGCGGCAAGCTTGTTTTGCAGGTCTTCATTTCTGCCATGGGGACAGCTGCAATGGCGGCCAATGCCATTGCCAACTCTCTTTTTGGCATCCTTGAGCTGCCAGGCATGAGCATGACGGTCGTGTGCATGACCATGGTGGGGCAGTCCTACGGATCGGGAGATATCGCCGGTACTAGACGCCAGATGCTTCGTTTCATTGGTCATACCAGTAGACAAGCAAGCATCATCATGCTATGCTGAACAGGAAATGAGATACGGGGTGCATCATGCTCGAACCGATCAAAAAATCACGTCTTTACGAAAAAGTCATCAGCCAGATCCTCAATATGGTGAAAAACGGCGAACTCAAGGCCGGTGACCGCCTGCCGACAGAGCGGGACCTGGCCATTCAACTGCATGTCAGCCGCACAGCTATTCGCGAAGCTTTGCGCTCTATGGAATTTATGGGCCTGATTGAATCCAAGGTCGGCGGCGGTACCTACATCAGGGAAATGACCATGGAGGATCTCATGGATCCGTTTGCCGCTGTACTGGCTAACAATGAACGCCTGATCATCGAACTGATCGAAGTCCGGCTGCTGCTGGAAGTGGAGATTGCCAAGACAGCAGCCCGGCGGCTTACGCCGCAGAAAGCCCGGCTGATCGAGAAAAGCCTGGAGCTGATGAAAGAAGAACTGGCAGCCGGTAAGCTGGGACTGGCAGGCGATAATGCTTTTCACCAGGCGCTGGCTGATGCCGCTGACAATCTGGCTATGATGAATATTACACGCCTCTGCAGCGATCTGCTCAGCCAGACGCGCGAAGCGGCACTGTCGATTATGGAGGACCGGCTGTTGGCAATACAGCATCATCAAGCCATCTATGAAGCAGTCAAAAACCATGACGATGCAGCGG
The DNA here is from genome assembly GCA_012521915.1 of Oscillospiraceae bacterium. Classification (GTDB taxonomy): domain Bacteria; phylum Bacillota; class Clostridia; order Saccharofermentanales; family UBA5734; genus JAAYBY01. The sequence continues at coordinate 16,832 of JAAYLM010000130.1, forward strand.
CAGGCAGATTGATGCGGCAACATCTGGAAATCGCGTTTCACAATTTGCTGGAACAGCATAAAAAAAAATAATTCAGACGAACGTGTTATCAAGCTAAAGGAGGCACATCATGGAAGAATCAGTTGCGTTGTTACTGGAAAGGTCACGCAAAGCACAGGAGATCTTTGCCACGTTCTCGCAGGAACAGGTTGACGCCGTCGTCCGCTCACTGGCCAAGGTGGTTTATGACCGTGCTGAGGAACTGGCCCGTATGGCCCATGAAGAAACCCGTATGGGTGTATATGCTGACAAAGTCAAGAAAAACCAGGGAAAAGCGAAGATTATCTGGCAAAGCCTCAAAGGGAAAAAATCAATCGGGGTTATCGCCGATGATCCGCTTACGGGTGTTACCCAGATCGCGAAACCAATGGGCGTTATCGGGGCAGTCACACCCTGCACCAATCCGATTGTCACCCCCATGTGCAATGCCATGTTCGCGCTTAAATGCTGCAACGCGATGATCATCGCGCCGCATCCGCGGGCCAAGAAGTGCGCGGCTTATCTGACAGGTCTTTTTCAGGCGGAACTGAAAGCACTGGGGGCTCCGGAGGACCTGATCTTGTGTATTGAGGAACCAACCCTGGAAAAAACCAATGAGCTGATGCGATCTGCCGATGTTGTGGTGGCCACGGGCGGTATGAATATGGTCAAGGCCGCCTACAGCAGCGGTAAACCAGCCTTTGGCGTTGGTGCCGGCAATGTCCAGTGTATTGTCGATCGTCAGTCCGGGCTTGAAGAAGCCATTCACAAGATTCTGGCCGGCCGGCTTTTCGACAACGGCATCATCTGTTCAGGGGAACAGACCGTCATGATCCACGAAGATGAATATGACCAGGCCATTGCCCTGATGTCCCGGCATGGCGCCCATGTTATCCGGGACGCCGGACAGGTGGAAAAGATCCGTAGCGTCCTGTTTCCCGACGGGGTCATGAACAAGCATCTGGTCGGACAGCCGGCCGGGCGTGTCGCAGAAATGGCCGGCCTTTCCATACCTGCGGAGACAACGGTCATTGTTGTTGAAGGTTCGGGCAGTGCTCAGCCCGATATTCTCTGCCGCGAGAAAATGTGCCCCGTCTTGACGTTGTTCCCCTACAAAACTTTCGCAGAGGCGGTCGATATCGCCATGGCCAATCTGGCTGTTGAAGGTCGCGGGCACTCAATTTCGATTCACAGCCGTGATCCTGAGAACATAGCCTACGCAGCCCAATGTGTGCCGGTGTGCCGAGTTCTGGTCAACCAGATCTGCTCAACCATGAATGGCGGCAGTTTTAACAACGGGTTCACCGCAACAACCACCCTGGGCTGCGGCTCTTGGGGCAACAACAGTATATCGGAAAACCTGGATTACAAGCATCTGATGAACATCACGCGTATTGGCCGCTACCTGGAGCAGGCCGTTGTCCCGAGCGATGAGGAAATCTGGGGGTAAACACGATGGATCTGATGGAATATAAAGTCAGGGAATTGTATCAGCAGGCCGGTATTCCGGCCAACCGCGGTGTCTTGGTGGAAGATCTTGATGCGTTGGAAACTGCGGTTGAAGCGCTTAGCTTCCCGCTGGTCATTAAAGCCCAGGTGCAGACCGGAGGCCGCGGCAAAGCCGGCGGCATACGCTTTGCTGAAGACCGTGAAGAACTGCGTGAAGTGGCTGAAGCGATCATGGGGATGGACATCCGTGGTCACCGGGTTGACCGGTTGTTTATAGCGGAGAAAGCAGAAATCATTGATGAATGTTACCTCAGTCTGGTCCTGGACCGGCTAAGCAAACAACCGATGTTTTTGTTCAGCCGGGCTGGTGGGGTTGACATTGAGCAAACGGCACGCGAGCATCCTGAACAAGTGATTCGCCTGCCTTTTGATCCACTGCTTGGCTTTCAGGACTATCTGCCGCGTTACCTGGCTAGCAAAAGCGGTCTGGACGCGTCTTACATTCCGGCCTTTTCAGACCTGCTGCAAAAAATGACCGCACTTTTTTTCGACCGCAATTGCCTGTTACTGGAAATCAATCCGCTAGGTCTGCAGGCTGGCGGTGCCCTCCTGGCTATTGATGGAAAGGCGACAGTCGATGACAGTGCGCTCTTCCGCCATTCAGACCTGGTCGCTTATCGCGACAGTCTGCCTGAGAATCCGTTCGTACTGGAAGCCAGGAAATTTAATTTTCTCTACATACCCTGTGAGCAGGAAGGTAACATCGCAGTCATGAGCAACGGTTCCGGCATGATCATGTCCTGCATCGACCTGATCAGCCAGGCTGGTTTTTCAGTTGTTTCAGCGCTTGACCTGGGCGGTGGCGCGACCAGCAGCCGCATTGTCGAAGCGATCCGCCTGGTGCTGGGCAATCCGCAGGTGACAACCTTGTTTATCAACATATTCGGAGGCATCACCCGCTGCGATGAAGTCGCAGGCGGCATCAGCCGGGCGATGGCAGAACAGGGCGATGCCCAGCAGGTTATTGTCCGTCTTGAAGGAACCAACAAAGAACAAGGCCTGCAGATCCTTGCAGCCAGCCACGGTGATGTTCAGGTTGTGGACAGCCTTATTGAGGGTGTCCGCATATTGACAGCAAGGAGGTCGATGTCATGAGCGTCCTGGTTGACCAGAATACCCGCCTGATTGTCCAGGGGATAACAGGACGGGAGGGAACCTTTCATACCGGACAGATGCTGGAATACAAAACCTGTGTGGTTGCTGGCGTGACCCCCGGCAAAGGCGGCCAGACGGTCGCTGGTGTTCCGGTCTTCAACACGGTGCGCGAAGCCGTTGAAGCGACCGGCGCCAATGCCAGCGTTGTTTTTGTACCAGCCAGGTTTACTGCTGCCAGCGCCTACGAGGCCATGGAAGCAGGCCTTCGCCTGATCATCACAGTGGCAGAACATGTGCCAGTCCATGACATGCTCGGTGTCTATCATATGGCGCGCAAGCTGGACTGCTGTGTTATCGGACCGAATTCATTTGGTGTTATCTCCCCAGGCAAAGGTAAAGCCGGCTTTATGGCTCATCGCATTTTCAGTCAGGGCCCTGTCAGCATCCTGTCCCGCAGTGCGACAAACTGCTATGAAACGGTTTTCATGATGACCCGGCGGGGCATCGGCCAGGCGACTTGTGTGGGCGTCGGCGGTGACATGATCCCGGGATCAACGTTTGTCGATCTGCTGCCTTTACTGCAGCATGATCCAGAAACAAAAGCGATTGTGTTGATCGGCGAAATAGGCGGCCATGAAGAGGAATTGGCTGCCGCCTATATACGCAGACTGTCAACAAGCCGGTTATCGCCATGATCGCCGGAAAAAACGCGCCACGCGGCCGCAGTATGGGTCATGCCGGAGCGATCATCTCCGCCGATGGCAGCGGTGGTGCCGAAAGCAAAGAAAAGAGCCTGAAAGATGCCGGTGTCCTGATCGCGGACAGCACGGCTCAGATCGTCGATCTGCTGGAACAGGCCGGTTTCGGAAAGAAAGGGTTATGATGATGGAACAAGAACGGGCAATCAGGATCTACACCACCATGATGAGGATCCGGTCATTTGAGGAAAAAGCGCTCAAGCTATTTGAAAGCAACCGCCTGCGGGGTTCGGTGCATCTTTATATTGGCCAGGAAGCCGTAGCGGCGACTGTCTGCTCGCAACTGCGTGATATTGATTACATCACCAGCAGCCATCGCGGCCACGGCCACAGTATCGCTAAAGGCGCGGAACTGGGCAAGGCAATGGCTGAACTGATGGGCAAGGCCACCGGCTACTGCAAAGGGCGCGGCGGCTCCATGCATATCGCTGACTTTACCAAAGGCAATCTAGGCGCCAACGCGATCGTCGGCGGCGGCATGCCGATTGCCACGGGTGCTGCCTTATCGGCAAGACTGCGTAAAACAGACCAGGTGGCTGTCTCCTTTTTTGGTGATGGCGCTTCCAATCAGGGGATTTTCCATGAATCTCTGAATCTGGCTTCAGTCTGGAAGCTGCCGGTTATCTTTATTTGTGAAAACAACGCTTTTGGCATCTCCGTACCGGTCAAGCAAAGTACGTCAGTCGATGATATCAGTAAGCGTGCAGCCGGTTATGCCATTCCGGGACACACCGTTGATGGTAACGATGTTCTGGCTATCGATGCAGCGTTCAGTCAGGCCCTGGAAAGGGCCAGGGCAGGAGAAGGGCCTTCACTGATTGAATGTAAAACCTATCGCTGGTTCGGCCACTGGATCGGTGACCCGCAAGTCTACCGGACACAGGAGGAAGTTGACGCCTGGAAAGCCAAATGTCCGATCAAACGCTTTCATGAATGGCTTGTCATGCATGAAATGGCCACTCCTGAGCAACTGGCGGAGATCAGTGAAAAAGCCCGTGAAGCTGTTGAAGAAGCCGCGCGCTTTGCCATGGAAAGCCCGGAACCTGATCCGGCTTATGTGCTGGATGATGTTTTCTTTGAGCAGAACGCCTGACCGGCCTTGAAGCGGCATATGATGCAGAAAGGAACAAATCAATGAGTATCAAGACATACGCCCAGGCGATCCGTGATGTACTGGCAGAAGAAATGAGGCGCGATGAAGCCGTCTTTGTCATGGGTGAAGACGTCGCCGAGCAAGGTGGCATTTTTGGCTGCACGCGGGGTCTGCTTGATGAATTCGGTGCAGAACGCGTCCGCAACACGCCCATATCTGAAGCGGGCTTCATCGGCGCCGGAATAGGTGCCGCCTGCACGGGCATGCGCCCTGTTGTTGAACTGATGTACATGGACTTTACCTATGTCGCTGCTGATCAGATCCTCAACCAGGCAGCCAAAATCCGCTATATGTTTGGCGGTAAAGCCAAGGTGCCGCTGGTTATTCGCGGCCAGCAGGGTATCGGCCGCGGCAATGCCGGGCAGCACTCACAGAGCGTCGAGGTTTTCTTCATGCATATTCCCGGCTTGAAAGTGGCCATGCCGTCAACACCGGCTGACGCTGCCGGCCTGCTGCGCACCGCGATCCGCGATGACAACCCGGTGATGTTTGTCGAGCATAAGGCACTTTACGCCACAAAAGGCGAGGTGCCGGATGACCCTGAATTTGCCCTGCCTTTTGGCAAGGCCGAAATTATACGTCCAGGCAAGGATGTCACCTTGATCGGTACGCATCTATATGTTGGCAAGGCACTGGCCATCGCGGAACAGCTGGCTCGTGAAGGTATTGACGTCGAAGTGATCAATCCCCGCACCATCATGCCGCTCGACGAAGAGACTCTGGTGGAATCCGTCAGAAAAACCGGCCGGGCAGTCATTGTACATGAAGCGCATAAAACAGGCGGTGTCGGTGCAGAGATCGCTTCTGTAATTTCTGAGAAAGCCTTCCGCTATCTTGATGCGCCGGTTTTGCGGCTGGGCGCAAAGCATTGCACGCTCCCGTTTAACCTGGGTCTGGAAAACGCGGTTGTTCCCCAGGAAGATGAGATTGTCAGCGCCGTCAGGGCAGTTTGCTACCGATAGGAGGGAATTTCATGGCAACCCAGGTCATCATGCCAAAACAAGGCCTGCAAATGACAGAAGGTCTGATCACCCGCTGGCTGGCTCAGGAAAATGAGCCGGTTCATGAAGGTTCACCTCTTTTTGAGATGGAAACAGACAAACTGACGATTGAAATCAACGCGCCGGCCAGCGGTACATTGCTGAAAATCCTGAAACAGGAAGGCGAAACGGTTCCGGTGGCTGAAGTAATCGCCTGGATCGGGCAGCCGGACGAAGCAATCGAAACAGCTGAATTAGCCGGCGTGACGCCGACTGAGGAAGATTCCGGCCAGCAGTCACAAGTTGTAGATATGCCGGTTGCCGCGACAGAACATGCACAACCGCCCATGCCACAGGGAGAGCGTGTTTTCGCGTCGCCGCGGGCTCGAACCAGGGCTGGCGAAAAAGGCATCGATCTGCGTGCCCTGCAGGGCAGCGGGCCTGATGGCCTGATTATCGAGCGTGATGTTGCGCAATTATCTGCGGTAAAAGCAACACCTCTGGCAGCTAAAATTGCTGAACAGGCGGGCATCCCGATCCGGTCTATTTGCGGGACAGGGCCACGCGGCAAGATCATGCGTTCTGATGTTGAGGCCGCTGTATCTCAGGCCGGTACACCACCAGCGGCGCGACAGCCGGCAGCGGGCAGGCTGCTGCCTTTCTCCGGTGTGCGCAAAACCATTGCCACCAGAATGTTGCACAGTACACAGGAGATGGCTCAGGCCAACCACCGCATGAAAGTGGACATGACCGAAATCATCCGGATGAGGGAAAAACTCAAACAGGATGACCGGCCGGTATCTTATACAGACCTGTTGGTTAAGGCGGTTGCTGTCGCACTTAAGGATTTCCCCACATTGAACGCGACCCTCACACCAGAGGGTATTCTGCTGCTGGATGCTGTGCATGTCGGTATCGCTGTCTCAATTGGCAACGGGCTGGTTGTTCCGGTGATCCGTGATGCTGATTGTTTGTCTATCAGGGAAATCTCTGCCTGCTCAGCCGATTTGATTGACAAAGCACGCAACAACAGGCTCATACCGGAAGACTACAGCGGCGGCACCTTTACGGTCACCAACCTGGGCATGTTTGATGTCGACGAGTTTACAGCGATCATCAACCCGCCGGAATGTGCGATCCTGGCTGTCGGCAAAATTGAAAAGACACCTGTCGTCCGGGATGACGCAGTGGTGATCCGCCCCATCATGACGATGAGCCTGACTTATGATCACCGTGTTGTTGATGGTGCGCCAGCTGCTCAATTTTTGCAGCGCGTCAAGCAGATCCTGCAAAACCCGTACCTGCTGATCTGAGCGCAATCAGATCAGCTGACGTACAGACGCTTCGGCTGATGAGCTGGCGCATGGAGCGGCAGCAGCGGTATTTTTCGCGAGAAGGGACCCGCGCGGGCACGCATGCCAACAGGAAGCGAGGCTATTCACATGGACTCAGTTGTGGTTTGCCGCATAAAAGCCGATGGTGAAATAGGCAGAAAAATAGAGCTGACCGTTCAAAACAATTTGCTTCAACTCGATGTGGATGCTGATTTTCTGGAGCCGCTTCGCCAAAAAACCGGTGCGTATCTGGGCACAGGCATGTTGTTGTCTGCCTGTGCCTGGTTTTATGCTCAAACCGGCTTGGATCTTCTCTTTCAGATAAGAAACCATCTGCTTGCTGAACTGCTTCACGAACAGGATCAAGATGGGTACATCGGCTGCAAGCCCGCTGAAGAACGCATATGGAAGATGTTTGACATTGATGAAATAAGCCAGCTTATTATGGGTCTGGTCGATGATTATCAGGTCTTTCATGAAGAACGCTCTCTGGTTGGTGCAAAAAAACTGAGTGTTTTCGTCATGGACGCATACCAAGCTTACCCCGGACGTATTCCTGAAGATGGTAAATATGACGATACGCTGGCATCCATTCTCCTGGACTATGCCCTGTTCCACCTGTACGAAACCATAGAAGATCCGGCTATCCTTGATTTTCTGATCTTGCGGAGAAAGCTGCCGGAATGGAATCTGCCGATTGTCAAAGGCCGCTGGGGTATCATCAGCGGTCATGCGTACGGCTATCTGGGGCAGTGCCTGGCACAGCTGAAAAGCTACAGGCTGCATCCGGACTCGCGGCTGTTGCGGCCGGCACAGCGGGTCATGCGTTTTCTCTGTCAGGAAGACGGCATGCTCATCACAGGATCCATCAGTGAACACGAGTGCTGGCATGACAGCCAGTATGGCGGTTGGTACCTGGGCGAGACCTGTGCTGCCAGTTATCTGCTGAATGTCCTGAATGAGCTGATGGCAATCGAAAACAAACCGATTTATGGCGACATGATGGAACGGGTTATCTACAATGCGCTTTTCGCGGCGCAGTCACCGGATGGGAGACAACTTAGATACTATACGCCTTTTGAGGGCAAGCGGGCGTATTTCGACCGTGACACTTACTGCTGTCCGAACAATTACCGTAAGACCATCGCACAGTTACCGTCGTTTATTTATCATGTAAGGGACAACCTGATCCATGTGAACCTGTATAGCACCTCAGAGCTGAATGTGGTCATGGCAAATCAAACGCAGGTGAGCATCAAGCAGGTTACAGACTATCCCGGCAGTGGGGACATCAGGTTTGCGATTGAATCGTCGGAACCAGTCGATTTCATCATGAGTTTTCGCATGCCGCTCTGGTGTGAAAAATGCAGTCTGCAAATCAATGGCCAGCCTCTTGACCAGACCATGGATCCGGGCCATCATATCGCGCTCAGGCGCACCTGGCAAAACGGTGACCGTATTGATTTATCCATGGCTATGGCCGTACGCTTTGTCAAAGGCAGAAAAAGCCAGAGTGGCAGAATTGCCTTGATGCGGGGGCCTTTGGTTTTTTGCCTGAGCAGGACCAGAAATGAGCAGCTGGCAAAACATGACCTGCGCGAACTTGTCGTGGACCCCGCGACCCTTGCAGGTCCGTTTACCGACCAGACGCTGCGCCCGGGCGGACTTTTGTGCAGCATCCACGCCTGGCATCCGGCATGCAGCAGCGAAGGCATCACCCTATACCTCAGTGAATTCACGGATCCCGAAGGTGAAGCGATCTACTTTAAACCGCTCAATCCTGCAGACAAACGGTTTCGTGATGATGAATTATGGACACAACTTTACCACCCTGCGCAACAGGAAGCCTTTTTCAACACTGCTGACTGATGAGCCGAGGCGCGTGCCCCCGTGGTTAAAACGCTTTTGCAGCGTGAACAAGCGTCAAAAAGCCTTTTAAATGTTTGTGTTCGTGACATGCAGACGCGAGAAGCTCAAAGGCTTTTCAAAAACGGAGCTGAGCGGGAGGTTATATGAAAAACGCCAGAATTTCTGTTTGCCGGGATTTTATCGTCGGGCCTGTCGATCGTCGGCTGTTTGGATCCTTTATTGAACACCTGGGCCGGGCTGTGTATGGCGGCATCTACGAACCAGAACATCCGGAAGCAGACGAACAAGGTTTTCGCCGCGATGTCCTCAACCTGGTCAAGAACCTGAACATTCCGCTGGTCCGTTACCCCGGCGGCAATTTCGTCTCTGGCTACCGCTGGGAAGATGGGGTCGGACCGCGTGAGAACCGGCCGCGCCGCGCCGAACTGGCCTGGCGTACGATCGAACCGAACTGGATCGGAACCAACGAGTTTGTCGATTGGGCGGCCAAGGCCGGCGCCGAGGTTATGATGGCGGTCAATCTGGGCAGCCGCGGTATGGAAGAGGCCCGCAGCCTGGTTGAGTACTGTAACTTTCCCGGCGGCACCCACTGGAGCGATCTGCGCCAGTCTCACGGCTGGGTGAAACCGCACGGCATCAAGCTCTGGTGCCTGGGGAACGAAATGGATGGACCCTGGCAGATCGGCCACAAAACGGCTGATGAATACGGACGGCAGGCTTGCGAAACGGCCAAGGCCATGAAGTGGGCCGCCCCTTCGATCGAGCTGGTGGTCTGCGGCAGCGCAAACAAAAACATGCCAACCTTCGCCAGCTGGGAAGCCACCGTCCTCGAGCATACCAGCGAACAGGTCGACTATATCTCCCTACATGCCTACTACAGCAACGCGGACAACGACATCGCGGATTTTCTGGCTCGTTCACTGGATATGGACGCCTATATCCACGCGGTGGCCGCCGCCTGCGACTATATCCAGGCAAAAAAGAAAAGCAGAAGGCAGATCCACCTTTCCTTTGATGAATGGAATGTCTGGTACCACAGCCACGGTCAAGACAAGAAAATCGCGCCCTGGTCGATCGCGCCACCTCAGGTTGAGGATGTCTACACCTTCGCCGACGCCCTGCTCGTTGGAAGTTTGTTGATCACATTGCTGCGCCACGCTGACCGTGTCAAGATCGCCTGCCTGGCCCAGCTTGTCAATGTGATCGCCCCGATCATGACCGTCAATGGCGGGACGGCCTGGCGCCAGACCATTTATTACCCCTTCCAGCATGCGTCCAGCTGGGGCCGCGGCACCGTGCTGCAGACGCTGATCGACGTCCCCAGGTATGACAGCAGGCATTTTACGGATGTACCCGGTCTGGATGCCGTTTTTGTACAGAGCGAAACCGGAGAGAATATGACCTTGTTTGCGGTCAATAAAGAACTTCAGGACGATATGATCATGACTGCCAGCCTGAATGGGCTGGGGAATTGGCGCGTCATGGAACATCTTGTGATGGCCAACAACCAGCTGGACGCGGTCAACAGCCTTGACAACCCGGACAGGGTCACGCCCAGGCGGATCAGCCAGGCTGAGGCCGATGGCGATACACTGACCGCTCGTCTGCCCAGTTTGTCCTGGAACGTGATCCGTCTGGCGAAAACCTGATTATTGCACGAGTGGTTGTCAGAGGCCGCGTTCGTATTCCAGATAGTCGGCAAAGGATTCTTCCCGGCGCACGATGCGGCTGCCGGCAAAGGCCAGTACTTTATCGCAGACAGCCTTTTGCAGGTAAAGATCATGTGAGACGAGCAGCAATGTCGCCTGGACTTGGACCAGTGCCTGTTCGAGTTGTTCACGCGCCCGCAAATCCAGGTAGTTGGTCGGTTCGTCCAGGATCAGGAAATCCTGATGGGAAAGGATCAGCTCCGCGATGCGCAGGCGGACCAGTTCACCAGGGCTGATCCGGTCGGCCTGCAGGAACAGGTGCTCGCCGGTGAAGCCCATTTGCTCCAGCGAGGCCCGGTCGGCGCCGCTCAGCTTGCCCAGCTTATCGGTCAGATAAGTCAGCAAGGTATGTCCTGAGGGCAGGCGCTCCAGTGTTTGACCCATCACAACCGGTGTACAGCTCGGGCTGATCAGAAGACGGCCGTTATCCGGCTGTTCCAGGCCCTGGATGAGTCGGACCAGTGTTGTTTTGCCGCATCCGTTTGGTCCAGTCAGTGCTACCTTTTCTCCACGCAAGATGTAAAAATTACTGTCCTCAAACAGGGGGCGGGACGGGTAGGCTTTACTCAGGCCGACCGCTTCCAGAATCCTCTTGCCATGACGTTCCTGGCCATCGAAAGCGATCGTGGTCTTGCGTTCTGTTTTTGGCCTTGCTTCAGACGTCTGCTTTAGCTGCTCAAGCCGGCGCATGTCCTGTTTGGCCTTGCGGGCCAGTTTACCTGCCTTGACGCGCTTGTATTCCTTCAAGCCCATCTTGTTGCCGCTGCCATCCGCCTTGGTCGAATCGCGGTGTGCCTTGTCAGCCCACTGGCGCTTTTGGGTGATCTCCACCTGAAGCTGGCGTTGCTGCTTTCTGCTTTCTGCATAGCGATGCAGGCTCTCTTGCAGCAACCGTTCCTTTTCTTTCCGGTACTGGGAATAATTGCCGGTATACGACCTGATGCTGGTATTGTCGATTTCCAGGATGCGCGTGACCAGCTGGTCGAGCAGGTAGCGGTCGTGGGATACGATGATCATGGTGCCCGGGCTGTTCTTAAGCAGGCGGATCACGGTTTGAATCCCGTCCAGATCCAGATTGTTGGTCGGTTCATCCAGCAGCAGAAGGTCGGGATCCGTCGCCAGAAAGCGGCTCAAGGCCAGGCGGGTCCGTTCGCCACCAGATAAGGTATGAGCTTGTTCAACCGTCCGTTCGCTTAATCCGTCAGGACTCAGCTGCCAGGCCAGCTGCGGTTTTTCGCCGTTCTGGTGCAGCAGCTTAAGACTATTGAGATCAGCCCGGGGATCCGGCAGCTGAGCCATGTAACCAACACGCACAGAGTCAGCCAGACGAATTTCGCCGCTGTCCGGGGTTTCCTGGCCGGACAACATACGCAGCAGGGTCGTCTTGCCACAGCCATTGTTGCCGACCAGTCCGACACGTTCACCCGCGCCTAGACTGAACGTCAGATCCTGGAGCAGGCGCCTGTCCGTATATGATTTATTTAGATGCAAAACTTGAAGGACCGTCATGATACCCTCCAAAAAACCTGCCGCAGGCAGGTTTTCAGCGTATCACAGCCGTGAAGCGTCAGCTGTGTCAAGTCCACCCGAACAACCGGGCGCTTATCTGAAGAAGATTTGCTACCTGCAGCGGCGCAAGTGAAAAATCCAGCTTGCGCGCCTATCGTGTTCAGCTCATCTTCTCAATCATGGACGTATTCCTTTCTTGGCCAGTGCCTGGCTGATGGCTTTATTTTAGCAGGGATAGCCGCTACTGACCATTCTGTTCAGAAAAAAGCCGTAATGCCAGCCCGTCATAAGGCACAAGAAAACCTCTCGGCTCAAGAACCGCGCAGGCCGTTTCCATATCGGGAAAACCATGCCAGGCCAGATGATTGGCGATAAAGAGGGTTTTGTGGTCAGCCATCCCGATGCTCAGGAAGAGCTCACGCAATGCCGTTGCCATGGCAACGCAGTTGTGACTGGTTGTCTCAATGACTGAAACACCGTCCTGGTCAAAGTTCGCGAAAAAAGTAGTTGATCCATCAGGTGCGTTGCCTCCTGACCCATTGACCGTGCAATCGAGGATCATACAGTCAAAGCGATGCTGGTTCATAAAGGTGAACGCCTTGGACATGATCCAGGCCCCATCATTGCCGTAAAACAGTGTCTGTCCATCTTTCTCAATTACATAATGAAGCGCTGTCTCAGCCGTATCGCCGGCCATGTGGTTCGCGGGTACCGCTGTCACGGTGAAAGAACCGATACGGATGGGAACACCGCAGGTCAGGGGTGTGAAACGCTCCGGACATAAAGCGCTGCAGGCATCATCACCATAAACAGTCACCGGAGCCAGACAGGAGATGCTCTCCGGACAGAAATGATCGCCATGTGTGTGTGTCACGAGCACCGCGGTTATCCGCGTCCGGTCGACACCGCAGTCTTGCATGGCTTGAGGTATCATGGCATTTGGATCTATCAAAAGCGTGCCGTCCAATAGCAGCGAAGCATAGCGGCGTTTGAAACCGGTCGCTTTTTGCCAGTCCGGCGCGCCGGTACCGAGAAACAGCAGTTCCATGTTGGTTCCTCCTCAAAGGCTGTGTTCCAAATTCACGGCAACTGACACGATGGCCTTGGTTTGCATGTTCTTTCATATTAGCACAACCAGACACGCTGCACAGCAGGACAGAGCGCTGCAAAACTTATGAACAGCAGTGCTGCTCAACCATGACATCATCCTTTTGTGCCTTATCCCTGTCGATGGTCTATAATATGGAGGGGCGCAGCCCTTTTCAAAAGAAACGTGCGCAATAGAGCCGATATAGACCAGCTATTAAATGTCAACAGGCATTTGTAGATAGAAACAAGGAGGAATAAGTATGAATCTGTCTATGTCCGCATTGGCTGATTTGCCAAAACTCGGCCAGGGAATCAGAAACAGGCGTATATCGTCATATGACACAACCGGAGGCAACAGCGACATGTGGCGCTTGAAGCCGGGAGAGACAGCAAAAATCGGTGAGATCACAGGTGCTGGTGTGATCAAACACATCTGGATGACCACAACTGAAGCCAATCATACGCTGCGCGGCCTGGTGCTTAGAATGTACTGGGATCAGGAAGAAACGCCTTCTGTGCTATGCCCGCTTGGCGATTTCTTCGGACTGGGGCATGGCAAAGGGGCTTATCTTTCTTCGATGCCGTTGCAAGCCTTCATGCTGGGTTTGAACTGCTGGTTTGCCATGCCATTTGGCAACGGTGCCCTGATTACGGTAACCAATGAAACTGAGAACGAGGTGCCACTTTATTTTTACATTGACTATATTGAACAAGATCATGGTGCGGATTCAGAACAGTACGGCCGGTTCCATGCCTGCTGGCGCCGTGAACGGGTTGTACGCAAAACGATCGAGGAAGGCCCTAATCGAACCGGGACGGTTCAACGGTTGAACAAGGATGGCGCGGACAACTATACCATGCTTGAAGCGGAAGGCAAAGGCCACTATGTCGGTTGTGTCCTGCACCTCGATACCAATGAGCCTGGCTGGTGGGGTGAAGGTGACGACATGATCTTTGTAGACGGTGAGAGCTGGCCGCCTTCGCTTCATGGCACAGGGACAGAAGACTATTTCTGTGGCGCCTGGAATTATAAC